>JAZSKT010000247.1:0-16058 GCA_045534995.1 Candidatus Fimenecus sp. | reverse complement strand
TGGGTTACTGTAAAACAGTTTAACAATTGCCTCTGCCTGAGCATAAATCATTGATTTATATGCAGTATTCAGTAAAGGCAAACCATAAAGGCCCATAAATTTATCGTTTTTGTATTTTTAAGTTATTTCGGCAACGGATTTAAGGGTGTTTTTTATATCCTTATCCATTTTTTCCACGGTATAGTTTACGAATGAAACCTCATTTGTGTAACCAATTCGTGCAGGATTCTTTATATACCTTCTCAAATCAACCGCTGTTGTTACATTGACACTTCTGTCATCATCAATCCCCGAAAGATTTTTATATGCCTCGATATATGCTGTAATCAACAAATCATTACCGCTACAACCATATTCTTTTGCTTTTTTCAGCGCAGGTAAGAAAATATCTGCACTGATTTTTCTGCGAGTAAGAATTGTTTTATCTTCTTTACTTTCAGGAGTATATGGGAAAATGCTTTTTACCTTTGATGCAGGATTTGTAAACAAAGTTTTTGCTTTTTTCTGACTTTCTTTATCAAAGTCTGCATAAACCTGGTCAAAATCTCTTGGCCCTTGTCTGTACACAACAGGGCTTTCACCATTTTGCACAAGGTTCGTATAATTTCTGCAAAGGTCTTCAATAAATGCTGTAAATCCGCTACCGTCAACACACATATGATTAACGAGATAACATACAGTTGTTTTTCCCTCATCATAGAAAAGGTGAATTTTCAACTGCACGTTGTTACCTGTTGGGATTTCCTGAGCAAAAAAAGCTTCTTTTTTCTCTTCGGTAGCAACTTCTCGTGAAACGGTCACAACATCATCAACATGATAAGGCACGGGTTTCCAATATGGCGAAATTGGACTGTAAACAACTTTTGAACGGAAAACGGGTGCTTTTTCAAGCAGACCTATAACCGCCATTTTAAGGCTGTGCTCATCAACAACGAAATCGTATTCCAGTTCGATTCTCGCCATTCTGTCCATATATTTTCTGCACATAAAGTTGATTTTATCAAGCATTTCACAGGGCAGTTTTTTGGGACGTTTTTTGATTATACCGTTTTCAATTTCACTTTCAATAAGGTCTGCACAGAATTTTTCGCTGTCAACTCCGCACTTTTCAAGTTCATCAATACGGGCAATTGCGTCAGAACTGTTTACTGAAAGTTGTTTTAAAATATAATCGCGATTCATCATACTTCTCCTCATTAGTCAATCACGTGAGATAAGAAGAATTCTTTTCTGTCGTCGCTGTCAATAACCTTAATCGGTTTAACCTGATTGAGGTTTGCACCACGTGCTCTGAGCACCTCGCGATAATCGTCATATGTACCGTGACGAAGGAACTTCACTTCACAATTTCCGAGAGCCCCACTCTTGATAAGTGGTTCAACAGAAACATTACCTTCACATAATTTTTGTTCAAAGACATCTCTATATCTTTCTTTTTCGCTATCCGGTACAGGCTTTGCTGTTTCAACAAGAAGTGTGTAATGGCCGGGAGATGTTGTACGGTCAGGATAGATACTGTAACCGATAAATGTTTCGTCCAATTCTTCTGCCATATTTGCAACGATTTCATCAAATGCCATTGAGCTGATTTTTTCACCGCTGATATTGGCAATCTGGTTAAGTCTGTAACAGAATGTAATCATAGGTGATTCATAATAATAACCTGTTACACGTATTACATCCTCGATTCTGTAACGATAGAAACCACTTGTGTTTGTAAGAATAATTTCGTATTCTTTTCCCACTTCAAGGTCCTTGATTGTGAGAAGGTTGTCATAATCATCCGAATCAATAGGACGGAATTCATAGAAACCGTTTTGCGGAAGCATTACGTACTCAAATGAATTAAGTTCAATCGGCACAGCCATCATTGCTTCTGTTGCAGCATAGCCGAGATAATGAATAGGCATATCGTCGCCAAGGTATCTCTTTAATTTCTTTTCATAGAATGCAAGAGAACCTGTACCCATACCGTACATCCAGCAAACTTTTGGCCAAATTCTCGGAACAATTGGTTCATCGTCAAAACCTTTACGGAATTCCTGACGAAGTTCTTCTGCACGTTTTGGGTTTGGCTTAAGTCTTTTCTGAAGTTTTTCACGCATATCCTGAGGACACTTCACATTACTGTTAATAATGCCCTTTTCAATATCATTACAGAGTGTTTCCCAATTTTCTTCCATATAGAAGAACATTGATTCAAGTGTTGTGATAAAAATTGTGCCAAGATAACTTACTTCTCTGCTCTGTAACGCAAAAATCAATTTAAGATAATGAGAATCGTAATCCAAGTTTCCGTCAGCAAACTGCAACTCTTTCGGTGAAGTTGCAATCATTGGAATAATCGGCTTAAGGTTAAGTAACGGAATTGAAGAAAGACAACTTACAGTTTTGCCGTTGCCTAACTTACGACAATTTACCTCCGCAGTAAGCAAACCTTTCTGTGGTGGCATTTTCTTGCCCTGAGCCTTAAACCACTTATATGCACAGCCAACAGGTGCGCTGAAACTGAAACACTGACAAACCCACTCAGCCCACGCAGAAAGAGGAACGAGTTTTGATTTGCCTGTACTGCCTGATGATTCTGTAAATCTGCGAACAAATGCCGCTGTATTGAGATTTTTTTCGCCCTTTGCCATTTTCTGAACATACTCGTCATAATCGTAGTAATTGGTCAACGGAACGAGTTTTCGATAATCTTCATAATTATGTACATCGGCAAAATTATTCTTTTTGCCGTAAACAGTCTTTTTGTTTTTCTTCATCAATGACTTCAACAGGATTTCCTGAACCTTGTTAGCATTTTTTGAATAGATTTTCAACTTAAGATGTTCCATTCTACCCAACATAATGCCAAAATTGACAGTCATTTTACCTATAATAGGATTCATTTTTTTATCCTCCGCGTTTTTGATTATATTTTCTAACTATATCAGAAGCCACCACCTGTGACAATTATATATTCAATTTCTGCATCTGCTTTGTCAATCATAATTCTGTCAATCTTAAGATTTCTGATATAAATTTCTGAATTGTAACCCCATGTGCCGTTTTCGATAACGCCCTTGTCATTGATTTTCACCTTGACTGTCGGGTTTGCATAATGAACTTTAATGTCAGCTTCTTCAAATTTTATATCGAAAGCTGGGAATTGCTCAACTGCAGTTGCAACGTTACCAAGAACATTGATTGCGTGACCAACAGTACCCTCCTGTGCATCACCGTAAAGACCGTCTGTCTGTTCAACCATATTCATTTCGATAACCGTATAATTACCCTCTTTATATGCTTTTGCACTCTTTACATCTGACGGTTGAAGTTTTGTAAAGCCACCTGTAAGTCCGTTATAAGTCGTTGTGTTGTTTTTAATTACGGTATTGATAACAGGTTTAATCATATTGAGGAAAAATGCCAACGCACCGTCGCCGTCATTCACAACCAACTTGTGTAAAATCATTTTTTGTGATGATGTTGCTGTCGGATGTGACTTAACAGCAGCCTTTTTATAGAAGTCAACGATTTCTGCCTTTGACCAGTCTGCAGGGTCCGCAGAAGGAGCTTTCTTTGTTGTTGACTCTGCCTTATCATTCTTATCTTCTTTATCTGTAACCTTTTGTTCTTCAACAACATCTTTTGTTGTTGATTCTTCGACAGAAGTATCTTCCTCAGTTGTTGATTCCTCATCGGAAACATCTTCATCAGTTGTTGATTCAGTTTCAACATCATTTGAATTTACAGCCTTATCTTCAGTTGTACTTTCCTGTCTTGTTTCTGTAGGGTCATCACCCTTATCTTCTTTACATGCAACAAATGCAAACATCATTGATAATACCAAAAGAATTGCAATTATTTTTTTCATTTATACAAACCTCCTGAATGTATTCTATACAGATTATAGTACAATAATTCATATTGTTTGTCAACGATAATCATTATACTACCTTTCTTCTCATTCTTCAATAAAAAAATGACATAATTCCATAAATGTAAAACTTATCTGTTTTTCCTTGACAAGTGTCAAGGCGTATAGTAAAATTTATATGAAAAAATGTCAAAATTGTTAAGAATTCAACATAAATATTCTTCTTTGTTGAATATTTTTCTTCTAAAGCAATCGCTGATTAAGTCAAGAAAATGAAAGGTTTCGGAAAAATTGTATGAGTAAAACACAGCTTTCAACAGTAAGGGATATTGTAAATTTTGCCGCTGAAAAATACGGCGAAAAAGATTTTTGCAAGTTTATCCGTGATACTGAAATTCATATAAAGAATTTTTCAGAATTCCGTGAAGATTGCTTTGCTGTAAGCAGATATATCAAGGCACTTGAAAACGAGAAAATGCATATCGCTTTTATCGGCAAGACAAGTTATGAATATATCGCCTGTCTTACAGGTATGATTTGCAGCGGTAATGTTGTTGTGCCTTTTGACCCGAATATTTCTGTTGAAGAAGCTTGTATGCTCTTTGAGGATGCTGATATTGAGATGCTTTTCTGTGAAGAAGAATTTCTCCAGAAGGCAGAGGAAATTCAAAAGACATATAAGGGTATCCGTCAGGTTGTGTCTTTAGGTGACTGGCATTGGTTTGACAATATTTTCAAGACTTATTCTACCCAATCTGAATATGCTCACCTTTCGGATATTGAAATAAATCCTTATGAATGTGCATTGATTATATACACATCAGGTACAACAGGTGAAAGAAAAGGTGTTATGCTTTCAAACCATAATCTTGCTTCAAACTCCTGCTATGATACATACAAGGCAGATGATGGCGACGTTTACCTTTCAATTTTACCTATGCACCACGTTTTCTGTTACGCTTGTGACGTGCTTAAAGTTCTTTATGACGGAACAACAATATGTCTTAACGGTGCACTTACCAACATTTACAGAAATTTCCTTATATTTGAGCCCACAAACACAAGAATCGTTCCGCTTCTCTGTAAGGCTATTATCACAAAGATTAAAATTGCAGAAAAGAAGCATCCTGAAATGACTCCTCGTCAGGCTGCGGAACTTGTTGTTGGTAAACGCCTTACAAAATTTATTGCAGGTAGTGCCTTTTTGAGTGGTGCTTTGATTGACGAATTCGCAAAATACGGAATTACTGCTCGTCAGGGTTATGGTATGAGCGAATGCAGTCCTCGTATTACAACATCTGACTTTTCAGATGATAACAAATATTCAAACGGTGTTCTCACAGGTGTTGACGACGTAAGAGTTGTTGACGGCGAAATTCAGGTTAAAGGACCGTCAGTAATGATGGGTTACTACAAAAAGCCACAACGAACTGCAGAGGCATTTACGGATGACGGATATTTACACACAGGTGACCTTGGATATATTGAAAACGGTCACATTTACCTTGTGGGCAGAAAGAAAAACCTTATTATCCTTTCCAACGGTGAAAATATTTCACCTGAAGAACTTGAAAACCGGTTTGTTGATGACGGAATTGTTAAGGAAATCGTTGTCCGCGGTGAAAAAGACACAATTATTGCAGAAATCTTCCCTGACGAAACCTTGGCTTACACTATGGGAATTACTGATATATCTGCTGAAATCGGTAAAATTGTTGACAGAGTAAATTCAGGACTTAATACAGACAGACATATTCACTCATTTGTTATAAGAGAAACTCCATTTCCAAGAACTTCAACAGGAAAAATCAAACGAGCACAGTTTAATTTTGCGGAGGATGAAACAAAATGATAGAAAAAACTTTGCCAAACGGTCAGACCGTCAAAGCGTATCCCATCTCTAACTCACAGAAAATGATGTTCTTAATGTCCTTAAAGTACGGTTCAGGATACCCCGTTAACAATATCGGTTGCGGATATTACTGGAAAGGCGAAATGGACGAAAAGATTATGAAAGCGTCCATTTATGAGGCAATAGAGCGTTGCGATACAATGCGACTTCGTTTCACAATGGAAAAGAAGCTTAATCTTCATCAGTATGTTACTGAAAAGAGCGAACTTGTCATTGAAGACTGGGATTACAGCCACAAAACATTTGAAGAGGCTGAAGAAGAGCTTACACAGATTTCAAGAAAGAATATTCCAATGTATAACTGCGAACTTCATAAGATTGCAATTGTCAAGTTCAAAGACGGTTATCACGGTCTTTTCTTAAAACTTCAGCACCTTGCTATGGATGCTTATTCAGTTAAGATTTTCTTAAATGACATTATCGAAATCTATAACAGTAAGACTAAAGGTGCACCATATCCCAAGCCAATGCGACCATATATCCCTGTTCTCCTAAAGGAACTTGAATATCAGGAATCAGAACAGCACGAAATCGACAGACAGTATTGGTATGATTCACTTGCAAAATCAACTGAGCCAATCTTTACTGACTTTATGATTGATAATCGTCTTAAAAAACAGCAGGTTAAAAATCCTGACAAAAGATATGCTGACATTCACTCTGGACTTCCTGATGCTGATATTTTTAAGCTCAGTATGAGTGCTGAAGACAGCGACAAGGTAATGAAGCTTTGTGCTGACAGAAATCTTTCAATTTTTGCTGTGCTTTCAATGGGTGTCCGTACTGCCCTCTCCTGCTTTAACGATAATCAGGAAGATGTTTCTTTCAAGATGATTATCAACCGTCGTGGTACTGTTGCAGAAAAGAAATCAGGCGGTCTTCGTATCAACTTCTTACCGATGAGAAGTATTGTTAAGCCAGAAGAAACATTCTGTGAGGCTGTTGAGAAGATTTCTGATGTTCAGAACGAAATGTACCAGCACGCAAGTTTAAGTTTTATAGAAACACTTAAGGAAAGACACAAATCAATGCCAAAAGATTCAAAGTCTGACTCAACTTATGACAGTTTTGGTCTTTCATATCAGCCACTTATGAAAACTGCATACATTGACGAGGAAATGGCACAAACAGCAACGAGCATCTGGTATAACAACGGGTCTACAATGATTCCTCTCTATGTAACAGTTATGCACAGAAAGCAGGATAACGGTCTTGATTTTGTATTTGAATACAGAAAAGAGCCTGAATCAGAATATGACCTTCGTATTCTATATGACAAGATGAGTAAAGCACTTGTTATTGGTGCTGAAAATCCTGACATCACAGTTGGTGAAATACTTAATAAAATCGCACTTACAGATGCAGAAAGGAACGGTAAACCGGTATGCAAGAACTCACACAGCTTATTGAAATCCTTGAAAACTACGTTGAAGCTGACGAAATCTCGCCTGAAGACAATTTTAGAGCTGACCTCGATATGAGCTCATTTGACACAATGTGTCTTATAACAGATGTTAAAACCGTTTTCGGCGTTGACCTTAACGCAAGAGATTTTATCGACTATAAAACAGTTGGTGAAATGGCTCAATATATTGCTTCTGCAATACAAGAAAATTAACTTAAAATAAAATTAACGGAGAATGAGTAAAATCATTCTCCGTTTTGTTTTGTGTTTTACATTTTAATTGTAGCCTATTGCAAGACCGAACAACAATAACAAGCAGGTTGCAATAAGAATTGTGAACTGGATTTTGAATGTCCATTTAAACCACTTAACGTAACTTATTCCCGCCATACCAAGGCTGATTAAAAGCACGGGATTTGTCGGATACACAACATTTGAAAATCCGTCACCAAAAGCAAATGCCATAACTGAAAGTTGTGATGAAATTTCAAAAATTTGTGCCATTGGTACGATTAACGGCATAAGAAGAAATGCCTTTGCCGAGCCTGAACTAATAAAGAAGTTAAGTACAAGAACAATCAGATAGATAAAGAGAATTACTGCACCTTTAGGAAGACTTTCTGCAATTCCCACAGCAGAGTGAAGTAATGTATCGAGAATTTTGCCTTCAATAAGAGTGTATTTAATTGAACTTGCCATTAAAATCATAAACACAGCAGGAATAATCGTTACAATTCCGTTACCGAAATTCTTAAGAAGGTCTATGCCTTTCATTCCCGTTACCATAACGGAAACAAGACCTGCCACAAGGAACATCAACGCTACGATAATCATTGTGTAGTCCTGTAAAAATGTAAAGAAAACAGAACTGAGGACTACTAAAATGCCTGTTCCGAGAATTCCGGCGAAAAGAATAAGTGCTTTATTCATACGCTTATTGTCAACGAAGTCGTCATGTATCTCGATTTCGTCAATAGGCTTTGCAATTTTAGTTGCATGACGCTTCACAAAGAAATGGACAATAAGATAGATTATGATAAATGATACAAATCGAAGCCACATTCCCGAAAACATTGGAAGTCCCGCAAGTTCCTGTGCAACACCAACGGTAAACGGATTACATACACCTGACGCAAAACCGCAACCTGCTGAAAGTATGCTCATTCCAAGACCTGTAAGTTCATCCCAGCCAAGAGCCACCGAAAGTCCCACAACAATCGGAACTAAAGGCACACACTCTTCAAGTGAGCCTATGAACGCACCCATTGACATAAAGAAAAACATAACAAGTGACAAGAGAATATATCTGTTTTGCCCGAATTTGTGGACAATTTTCTTAAGCATATATTCCATAAGTCCGCATTTGTCAAGGGCTGTAAATATTCCACCAATCACAAGCAGGAATATTATGACTGCAATAATTGAACCGCCACCGTCAGCACCAAGCACAAGGAATGGTGACAAAAGCCACTTATAAAACGGCATACCGCCCGTGACTGTTTTGAAACTATCTGTTACAATAGTTTCCATACCGTTTTCATCAACCACTCTTGCATATTCGCCACCCGGAATTATAAAGGTGGAAGCGTATGTTAAACACATAAGTGCAAAGATTATAACAATTGCACCTATAAAGGATTTGACACTTATGCCAAGTCCGTTTTTTTCGGTTTTAGCCATTAAATTATACCTCTTTAATTACATATTTATAGAAGTCAACTGCAGGTGCAAGAGTGTCGATAGAAACATTTTCGTCAATACCGTGAACACTATTGTATTGCTGATTATCAATTTTGAACGGAACAAAACGAATACAGTTGTCACAAACTCTTGTGAAATATCTGCTGTCACTTGCACCGTTCATAATATATGGTACAGGTTTGTACTCAGGGAAAACAGCATTGACTGCTTTTTCGATAAACTTGAACTGTTCACCGTTAAAGTCTGTAATTCCTGATTCCATACCGTCTTCAATAATTTCAGTTTCAATATCATATTTCTTTGCAAGTGCTGTAATTGCCTCAACACTTGATTTTTTGCCCTGATGATGTGAAAAACGCATATTACCCACAACCCATGCTTCCTGCGGAATAACATTTGAGCCGTCTGAACCCTTACTCATTGTAAAGGCAAGAGTTGTTCTGAGAAGTGCGGTTGCAGAGGGTGAAACCATAGGCATAACCTTTTCGAGAAGTGGCTTGAATGCACCAACATTACCGCACGCTGTTTTCATAACACCACTCATTGTAGGAGCAAAACGAGAAAGCATTTCTTTAACTGTATCTGACATCTGAACCTGGAAACACTGTGCCTTTTCAGCCTCAATCATAAACTTTGCAAGTCTTACAAGTGGGGTGTTTTTACCGGGTGCCGAAGCGTGGCCACCGTTTGATTTTGCAACGAATTTAAGGTCCATATAACCTTTTTCACCAACACCAATCATGGCAAAAGTACCGTCAGCACCACCGATTGGGTCATATAAAATCATACCGCCCTCGTCAAGTACCATGTGGAAATGAATATTTCTCTCTTTTAAAAGAAGAGAAATTGCGTTACCGTCTTCACCACCTGTTTCTTCGGTACATGTAGACACGAAATATGTATCTCTTTTAGGTGTAAAGCCATCTTTTATGAGTTCTTCAGCCGCCTGAAGCATCATAGACAGACCGCCTTTTGTATCAAGAGTTCCTCTACCCCATACTCTGTCCTCGGCAATTTCACCTGAAAACGGCGGATATTTCCACTCACCACTTGCCTCAACAACGTCATGGTGATTCATGAGCATAACGGGTTTTAAAGATGAGTCCGTACCTTTCCATTTAAGCAAAAGACTTCCACCAATCTTTTCAATCTCAACCGTATTGAAGAAATTAGGATATATTTCCTTTAAAACCTCGTGAAAATTAAAGAACTTCTCTGTTTCCTTGTTATTTCTTGATGAAATTGTTTCCACCTGAATGAGTTTTGAAAGGATTTTTGCATACTCCATAGCACGATTATCGCTCATTTTTTACATCTCCCAAAGAATAATGGAAAAATTATACCATATATTACAAATAAAATAAAGTAATTTTGTAAAAAATCAAGTTAAGACTTGTTGAACAAGCAGTTGTTTAGTATTTTAATTAAATTTTGATATAAAAATAACGGAGAGTGAGTAAAATCATTCTCCGTTTTCATTTTGCACTTTACTGACGATATTCGGAAAGAAAATCTGCCAAGTTTTCCATCGCTTCGCCGAGAATTCGTCTTCTTGGAAGATAAACGATTCTAATATGGTCAGGTGTTGGATAATTAAAGCCCTTACCGTGCATAAGAAGAACTTTTTTGGCTTTAAGGAAATCAAGAACAAGTTTTTCGTCGTCATGAAGATTGAACTTTTTCACATCTAATTTCGGGAAAATATAGAATGCAGCCTTTGGCTTCACAACTGAAATACCCTCAATGTTGCAAAGAGCATTATATACAAATTCTCTCTGCTCGTATATTCTGCCACCCGGCAAGAGCATTTCGTCAACGCTCTGCACTCCGCCGAGAGCAGTCTGCACAATACTTTGGGCCGGTACATTTGAGCAAAGTCGCATTGATGAGAGAAGATTAAGCCCCTCGATATATCCTTTGATTTTCTTTTTGTCACCGCTGATTACCATCCAGCCCACACGGAAACCTGCAACTCTGTGAGATTTTGAAAGTCCGTTAAAGCTGACACAAGGCACATCAGGTGCTAAAGAAGCAAGGGCTGTATGAGTATGACCGTCCATAACGAGTCTGTCATAAATTTCATCAGCAAAGAGAATAAGGTCATTCTGTCTTGCAATTTCAACAATTTTCTTTAAAATCTCGTCACTATATAACGCACCTGTGGGATTATTAGGGTTAATCACAACAATACCCTTTGTTTTCCCGGTGATTTTCTTTTTAATATCGTCAATATCAGGATTCCATTCATTCTGCTCATCACACATATAGTGAACAGCCTTACCACCTGCAAGTGTTACGGATGCTGTCCAGAGTGGATAGTCGGGAGATGGTACAAGGATTTCGTCACCGTTATCGAGCAATCCCTGCATTGACATTGTAATCAATTCGCTGACACCGTTACCTGTGTATATATCGCCGATGTCAACGCCTTTGATACCCTTAATCTGACAATACTGCATTATGGATTTACGTGCAGAGAACATACCTTTTGAATCTGAATATCCTTCACATTCACGAAGATTATACATAAGGTCACGGATAATCTCGTCAGGTGCTGCAAAACCAAATGGCGCAGGGTTGCCGATATTGAGTTTTAAGATTCGCTGTCCTTCGGATTCCATTCTGACAGCTTCGTCCATTACAGGACCACGAATATCATAACAAACATTATCAAGTTTTGTACTTTTATTGAATGTTCTCAAAGATATCACCTCAAGAATATTTTTATAATTACTCAAAAAAATATTCCCACCACCGTAGTGATGGGAATTTCAGTAGTCGTAAAAAAATTACTGCTCAACAGGATAAACGCTTACCTTTTTTCTGTCTTTGCCCATTCTTTCGAACTTAACTTTACCGTCGATAAGTGCGAAGAGTGAGTCATCAGAACCACGACCTACGTTGTTACCTGGGTGGATGTGAGTACCACGCTGCTTAACAAGGATGTTGCCTGCAAGAACGAACTGTCCGTCTGCACGCTTAACACCAAGACGCTTTGATTCTGAATCACGGCCGTTCTTAGTTGAACCCATACCTTTTTTATGAGCAAATAACTGAATGTTTAATTTAAGCATTAAAAACACCTCTTTCAAGTTTCAAGTTGTTGGGATACTGACCTTGCAATTCACTTAAATGTAAATACAAACCGTCAGTAATCGTCTTCGATTTACGAGCATCACTTAAATTCATTGTGAATTTAAAATACCCGTCACGGACCTCTGCTTCAGGATTTAATTTCATAATCTCGATTATAGTGTTTGCCGCCATATAGACTGCCGAAGAAACTGCACTGCATACAATATCAGTACCGAAGTCCCCTGCACCGCTGTGACCGCTTAACTCAAAGGAAATTATTGTGTCATCCGAAAACAGAAATTTTGCGGTTGTCATTATGCGTTAATACCGGTAATCTCAACCTTTGTATATGGCTGACGATGACCCTTCTTACGCTTTTCGTTCTTCTTTGGCTTGTAAGTAAATACTGTGATTTTCTTACCTTTACCATTCTTGAGAACCTTAGCAGTTACTGTTGCACCGTCAACATATGGTGCACCTGCTTTAAGTCCGTCTTCAGAACCAACTGCGAGAACCTTGTCAAAAGTAATCTCTGCATCTGCTTCTACGTCAAGCTTTTCAACGAATACAACGTCGCCGTTTGTAACCTTGTACTGCTTGCCGCCTGTTACGATGATTGCGTACATTTTTCTAACCTACCTTAAATATAGACTCGCTATCGAGGGTGGAAAAATCACTTGCAGTATGCATTCAGGCACACTACCCCCTAATATGCGGCTTAAATATGATAACAAAAGAGTCGTAAAAAGTCAAGAACTTTTTAATATAAATTTGTTTTCCGTTTTACACTTTCAACTTTACACTTTCATAAAGTTCTTCGATGTCTGCAAGGTGTGTGTAATTTTCTGCCTGAATTACGAGATTTCTCGCATCATTATATGGTTTTGTAATTCTGCGATATACAGAAACACCCCTTGTATATGCTTTGAGTTCTTTTTTTGCTTGTCTGCGCTCTTTTTCTGAATTATACTCACGGCTCTTGATTTCTTCAGGAATTTTATCGTTTGGAACTGTGAGATTATCCTGTCCGTGTTTTCTGAGAAGTTTTGCACTTCGTTTTTTCTCACGGACAAGTGAGAGTGCATCTGCACGGATAAGTTTTTCTTCCTTTGTAGATTTCGGAAGTTTCTTTGCAATCCTCTTTTCTGCTTTCCAGTCAGAATAAAGATAGATTTCACCAAAGGACATAGTTTCTCGTGCAGAAACAAGTTTTGCCATATATCTTTCAGTATTGAATTTCTGGAGTTCTTCTTTTACTATCGGCAAACTGTCAACAAATTCATTGTGTCGTTTGATTTCACGAATTTCGTCTTTTGCCTTTTTGACAGCAATTTTTCGCTCTTCTTTGTCAGCTATTTTCTTTGCGGTTTTTAAAGCTGTCTTATCAACCTTTTTCTTCTGTAAATCTTCTTTTGCACCATTTATTATTCTCATTGCATCAACAAGTTGTGCATCTTCAAGTTCGCCATTGCCGTAATCCTCAAACATTGCACGGATTTTAAGCACATTTACATATCCGCGATGCTTTGATTCTGTCAAATCATAGAAAAGATACGGGATAAGATTGAGAATCGCACCGACGATTGAACAAATGATAAGAACATCAAAAAGATTGTTTCTCATTTCGTCGTTATAAAGCACATTATAGTCATCTTTAAGTCCCATTTTTTCATAAATCGCAGGGACAACCATTCCTGTAAAGAAACCTAAAACTGTGCCTATAAGTCCTAAAGGTCCGAAAAGTCCGTCAACACGCACACCTGTTTTCCATTGGTGATAATCTCGCAAATCTGCCTGAATATTAGCCATATAAACATTTTGGAATGTGTTGACAAAAGTATTCAGATAGAAGATAACGCACACCAAAAACAGATTCTCATAAACAGGTACAAGACAAACCATAAGCACAATATTGATAAGATTATGTAATATCAAAAGGTTTCGTTTGCCAAGCCATTTAATCATAAACGGTGCCAATGCCATTGACCAAAGTGCAGCATTACCGATAATTGTGTTTGCAAGTCCCATATAGGTCTGTTTTTCACCGTTAAAGGCATATACAAATGACCAACTGAGTATGACAAAATAAGAACCCTCAAGGAACCCTATCCATCCTGCCGAGTTGATTATCCAGAAGTATTTATTCTTTGCAACCTCACGAAGAGAATCTGAAATGCTTACATACTCTATGCCTCTTTTAGGTAGAATAATGCGTTCGTTAAGCTTTGGGAAAAAGATTAAAAGTATAACAAGTCCTACTATGGTAAATGCGGGATAAATGGTACGATAAGTCCAAATATTGTTCATACCGAATGTAAAGCCTGCAATTGTAGGTATTACAAGATTTGTAAGTGTAGGAGCAAGTGAATAGAGAATCTGGAAAATGCTCATTACATTTGCGCGTTCTTGAGCATTAGGTGTTACAACCTGCTGGAAATATCCCCAACCCTCGTTATAAAGGCAAAGGAAGAACTGCAAGAGCATATACATACACCAGACCACAATAACCTTGGTCCAATATTGCCAATTCTCATAAGGCAACCATACAAATATAGTCGAAATGGCGACTATCGGTATAGGTGTACGAAGCATTACGGGAATAAATTTTCCGCCTTTCATTTTATGGTTGTCAAAAAACCATCCTCTGAAAAATGCAATCGGCATACCTACAAGATTAGCGATAATCAACATCCATTGCAAATGCATGGGCTGAAGTCCGATACTTGCACCCACAAGGAAGTTTGATGCACTAAGACCTATTGTACTTGCAAGATGCGATGTCCAGTTTACACCAAACCCTGCCGCACCTATATGTACTATCTCTTTATACGGAACATAATTACCCTCGGCAGGAGTATCCCAATGTTTTTTTGCTAAACTCAATAATTCATTGATTTTCCCCATTTTAATTCTCCTTTTTTGTGTTGAAATAATTATAAAGTATTGGATGTATAAAATCAAGCAATTATAAGATTAAATAGCAACGGCAAATCCGCCCTTTTCCGTTGTCCGCTCTACATAAAAAAAGACTCCGGAAAGCCCGAAGTCTTCTTGGTGCGCTTGATTGGAGTCGAACCAACGGCCTTCAGAGTCGGAGTCTGACGCTCTATCCAACTGAGCTACAAACGCAAGTTATTAATTCGTAATGCTGAATTCGTAATGCGTAATTGTTATATTAGTTTGTTTATCTTTAATTACGAATTACGAATTACGAATTGCGAATTACGAATTTTTCCGTTTTAGACATTAAATCTGAATAATACAATGTCTCCGTCTTTCATAACGTATTCTTTGCCTTCGGAACGGACTAAACCTTTTTCCTTTGCGTTCTGCATTGTGCCGTTTGCCATAAGGTCGTCAAAATGGATAACTTCTGCACGGATAAAGCCACGCTCAAAGTCAGTATGGATTTTACCTGCTGCTTGTGGTGCTTTTGTGCCTTTTTTGATTGTCCAGGCACGAACTTCAGGCTGACCTGCTGTAAGATATGAGATAAGTCCTAACAAATCGTATGAACGCTGAATAAGAAGGTCAAGACCGCCTTGTTCAATTCCCAAATCTGAAAGGAACATTTCTTTTTCTTCCTTATCGAGTTCTGCAATCTGTGCTTCAAGTTCTGCACAAATAGGAAGTGTTTCAGCACCCTCAGCCTCTGCAAGCTTGCAAACTGCGTTATAACGAGCATTTTCACGGATATTGTTTGCGAAATCTTCTTCACTCATATTACAAGCATAAATAATTGGTTTTGATGAAAGAAGTGCAACAGTCCCCAGGATTTCTCTTTCTTCGTCGTCCATTTCAACTGCACGGGCATTGATACCGTTTTCAAGTTCGCCTCGAAGTCTTTTAAGGAAATCAAGTTCCTTCTGAAGTGACTTGTCACCCTTTAAATCCTTTTCAACCTTTGTAATTCTTCTGTCGAGAATTTCAACGTCAGAGAGAATAAGTTCAAGATTTATTGTTTCAATGTCACGCTGTGGGTCAATACTACCTTCAACGTGAATAATATCGTCGTTATCAAAGCAACGGACAACGTTGATAATCGCATCATCCTCTCGGATATGAGAATGGAATTTGTTGCCAAGACCTTCGCCTTTTGATGC
>JAZSKT010000060.1:0-1593 GCA_045534995.1 Candidatus Fimenecus sp. | reverse complement strand
ATGCTCACGCTATGGAAAACAGCCTTGGTAACTTCCAGGAATATATGGATGACTTTGAGGCACATGACCATATGTGTGGTGGATATATCTGGGACTTTGTTGACCAGGCAATCCGTAAAAAGACAGATAATGGTGACCAGTGGCTTTACGGTACTGACTTTGAGCCTTATGAACCGGGCAGATATACTCACCTGCCAAACACAACTGCTATGACAGGCTCAAACACATATTTCAATGCCAACGGTATTATCACAGCAGACAGAAAGCCTCATCCGTCATATTTTGAGGTTAAGAAAGTTTACTGTGAAATTAAAGTTAAGGAAAAGGATTTATCAAAGGGCGAATTCACCCTTATTAACAAGAAACTCTTTACCGACCTTGCTGACATCGAATTTAAGTGGAGTTTACAGGCAGAGGGTGTTGAAGTACAGAGTGGTGTTGTTGACATTAACTGTGGTCCTCTTTCACAGGTTGACTTTACAATTCCTTATGATTTGACATCTCTTCCTGAAAAAGAATGTGTGTTGATTATTTCATTCCTTAACAAAACTGCACATCCTTGGTGCGAAGCAGGTTATGAACAGGGATTTGACCAGTTCATTGTTAAAGAGGCAAAGGCTGAAGAAAAGCCAATTGACGGTAATGTTACTTTTGTTAAAAACGGAAATGTTGTTTTTGCAAATGGTGAGAATTTCAGTCTTAAGATTGACGGTGGCAAAATCACATCACTTAAATATGACGGTAAAGAATATCTCAAAGCAGCAGTTACTCCAAACTATTTCAGAGCAGTAACTGACAACGACCTTTCAAACACAAACTTTGTACCATATATCATTCCGTTCCATCCATATTTCAACTGGCAGAGAGCGACAAACGGTGCAAAAGGTACACTTAAGAGCGTAGAAAAGAACAGCAAAGGTCAACTTGTTGTTACAATCAATTGGAAAGTTCAGTTCTTCTCAGGTGTTACATCTGTATTCGTTGTAAATCCTGACGGTAGTCTTGAGATTACTCACACAGGTACACCAAAGTCATTCAATCTTCTTCGTTTTGGTACGAAAATGGGACTTCTTCGTGAATTTGACCAGGTTAAGTGGTATGGTCGTGGTCCACAGGAAACATATTTTGACAGGAAAACCGGTGGTAAGATTACTCTCCACGAAAAGAGTGTTGCAGACCTTGAACATCACTACATGCGACCACAGGAAAATGGTAACCGTACTGATGTAAGATGGGTTGAAATCAGAAATAAGGAAAACAAAGGTCTTCGTTTTGAGGCTATGGGTGATACACCAATCTGTTTCAGCGCATGGCATTATACACAAGACCAGTTACAACTCGCAAAACATATCCACGAACTACCACACTATGACATTACAACATTCAATGTTGACCTTAATCAAATCGGTGTTGGTGGCGATATGCCGGGTGATGCACAGGTTCGTGAAAAGTATCAGATGAAACCTAATAAGGAATATACATACACATTCCGAATTTCACCGATTAAATAAGAATAACACATAAAGAAAAGGGACGATGTCAACATCGTCCCTTATATTTTGCGCTTTGCATTTCGCATTTATTTAATTAATG
>JAZSKT010000087.1:0-1550 GCA_045534995.1 Candidatus Fimenecus sp. | reverse complement strand
ATTGCTATTATTGCTCACGTTGACCACGGGAAAACAACATTAGTTGATGAACTTTTAAAACAAAGCGGTATTTTTAGAACAAATGAAGTTGTCCAGGACAGAGTTATGGACTCAAATGACCTTGAAAGAGAAAGAGGAATTACAATTCTTTCTAAAAATACATCAGTTCATTATAAGGATATTAAAATAAATATCGTTGACACTCCGGGACACGCTGATTTCGGTGGAGAGGTTGAACGAATCTTAATGATGGTGGACGGCGTTCTGTTACTTGTAGATGCTTTTGAAGGCTGTATGCCACAAACGAGATTTGTTCTTAAAAAAGCTCTTGGTCTTAATAAAAAAGTTTTGGTTGTTGTTAATAAAATTGACCGACCCGGGGCTCGTCCGGCAGAGGTAATTGATGAAGTTCTTGATTTGTTTATTGAACTTGGTGCAAGTGATGAGCAGATTGAATTTCCTGTTATTTATGCATCTGCAAGAGACGGATATTCTTCTACTGACCCTGATGTTCGTGAAGGCGATTTAAGACCATTGTTTGATGCTATTATTGATAATATAGAACCACCTAAAGGCGATTCGCAAGCACCGCTTCAAGTACTCTTTTCAAGCCTTGATTATGACGATTATATTGGTCGAATCGGTGTAGGTAGAGTTGAAAGAGGAAAAATTAATAGAAACGATTCATTAGTTTTGTGTAAAACAGACGGAACACAAGAAAATGTTAAGATATCACGATTATATCAATTTGAAGGACTTAAACGAGTTGAGGTTGATTCAGCATCAGTTGGTGACATAATCTGTGTTTCTGGTATTACAGATATTAATATTGGTGAAACACTTTGTTCTCCCGAATGCATAGACCCTCTTCCATTCATTAAGATTGACGAACCAACAATTTCTATGAACTTTATTGTAAATGACAGTCCGTTTGCAGGTAAAGAGGGTAAATTTGTTACATCAAGAAACCTTCGTGACAGACTTTTTAAGGAAGTTGAAACAAATGTGAGTATGAGAGTTGAGGAAACTGAATCAACTGATACTTTTAAGGTTTCCGGTCGTGGTGAATTGCATCTTTCAATTCTTATTGAAACAATGCGTCGTCAGGGATATGAATTCCAAGTTTCACGACCCAAAGTAATTACCAAAATAAAAGACGGAGTTCTTTTAGAACCAATTGAATTATTGATTATTGAAGTTCCCGAGGAATATGTAGGTTCTGTAATGATGAAAATTGGTTCTCGTCGCGGTGAACTTGAGAATATGGGAACTCGTGATGGCGGAACAACACATCTTGAATTTAAAATCCCTGCAAGAGGTCTTATAGGTTACCGTTCAGAATTTATGACTGATACAAACGGTAATGGTATTATGAACAATTTGTTTTCAGGTTATGAGCCTTTTAAAGGTGACATTGAAACTCGCGAAAGAGGGTCAATTGTTGCTCATGAAACAGGCGAAAGTACGGCTTATGGTTTATTTAACACTCAGGACAGAGGGCGTTTGTTTATTGGGCCGGGAGTTCCTGTTTATGAAGGTATGATTGTTGG
>JAZSKT010000017.1:0-9049 GCA_045534995.1 Candidatus Fimenecus sp. | reverse complement strand
GGTGAATATATCATTCATCACACTCCGGGTAAGCGTTGGGATTCGTTCTATACCTGGGATTCAGGATTTATAGGACTTGATATGCTTGAATTTGCACCGCATATTGCCGATTATATTCTTGAAACATACCTGTCAGATAATGACCAATGGGCATTTTTACTTCATGGCTCTCCTGTACCTGTGCATATATATCAGTATCTTGAAATGCTGAAAAGAGCAGATGACAAGACAGAACTTTTGAAATATTATGAAAGAGTAAAAATGTTCTACGATTTCCTTGCAGGTAAAATCAATGGCTCAACAACAACTAAATTTAATAGTGGTTTAACTACCACATTTGATTATTTTTATAATTGTAGTGGTATGGACGACTTGACTCCACAAAAGGCTATGTATGCAGAGAAAAAGCAGAAATGGATGACACCTGTAATTTCGTCATCTCAGGTTATCCGTTGTGCAAAAATTCTATATATGGTAGCCGATATGTTGGGTTGTGAAGAAGATAAAGCAGTTTATCTTGAAGATGTTGAAAGAGTTTCAACTGCACTTCAAAAGTATTCCTGGGACGAGGACTGCGGATATTTCTCTTATGTTATCCATGATGAGAACGGAAATCCAAAAGAAAAATACAGAAACGCACAGGGCGAAAACCTTAATAAAACAATGGACGGTATTTATCCTATTATTGCAGGTGCTGTAACAGATAGTCAGCGTGATAGGATTCTCGGTCATTTAAAGAGCGACGATGAAATGTTCAGCCCTGTTGGTATTAGTGCTGTTGATAAAACTGCCTCATATTACATTACAAATGGTTATTGGAACGGTAATGTATGGCTTTCTCACCAATGGTTTGTTTGGAAAACAATGCTTGACCTTGGAGAAACAGATTTTGCATTCCGTATTGCTGAAACAGCGCTCAAATCATGGAAACGAGAGGTTGAATATTCATATTACACATTTGAAATGTTCAATATAACATCGGGTCGTGGTGGTTGGTTCCATAATTTTGGCGGACTTTCAACGCCTATTAACATTTGGACTAATGGTTATTACAAGCCAAAAACACTTTCAACAGGTCTTGATGTTATGGTTATGAACAGTAATTTCAATGATGATGCAACAGAATTTGACTGTGAACTTAAATATTACGGCAATAATGAAAAATATTCTGTAATTGTTGTTATGACAGATAAAAAGGATAATTACAATGTTACTATTAACGGCAAAAAAACAGATGCTTATATCAGAGATAAGAGCGCATTGGAAATAACTATCTCGGGAAATATAAAAACAGCAAATGTCAAGATTAACTAACTTGTATAATCTTCAATAATTCTTTGCAAATCCTGTGAGTTATCAACCAAAATACCATTTTTTAACCGTTGGCGGTCACTTTCAGGTAAAAGAGAAATATATGCTTCATAAATTGTTAGTGGAGTTGTATCGGAGTTTTTAAACACAGCAACTTTGCCTTCGTATTCTTTTATTGTGTAATACTCTTTTTCTGTTGTAAGAATTTCACGGCTTTTCTGGTTGTTGATATTCCGGTTCAAATTTATAAACAGTATTGTAAAACAAAAAACAGATATTACGGAAAATAAGATGACTTTTAAAATTTTTGCATTCATTTTTTCACTTCCTTCACTCTGTATTTTTATCAAAAACATCAAAAATTATTAAATTTTAATAAATTATAAAAAATAACTACTCTTTTTTTATAATTTGTGTTATACTTATTTTGTGTGATTTTAAATTTTTATTTCGGAGGAAATATATGAGAAAAAAGACTCAGACATCAAAGAGAAGGATGTCCCCGAAAAAAAAGAAAAATATAAATGGTTTTCTGGCGATTTTATTGACCGGATTGATGACTTGTGTGATTATAGGATGTTATGTATTAACTCATATGATAAGCATGGTTAATGGTGACAGAATTATTGACCTTGAATATTATCAGCAAAATCAGGACCAGACTACTATTATTTACGCTAAAGATAAAAATGATAAGTTTGTAGAAATATCAAAACTTCATGGTGAAAAAAATCGTGTTTGGGTTGATATTGAAGATATGTCCGAGTGGATGGGTAAGGCCTTTATTGCTATTGAAGATAAACGTTTCAATGAGCATAAGGGTGTTGACTGGTACAGTTCAACTTTTGGTATCATAAGGTCAACGATTTCCTCAGGTAAAGTTCGTGGCGGTTCAACACTTACTCAACAGCTTATAAAAAACCTTACAGGTGAAGATGGCAGAAATATCAACAGAAAATATCACGAAATGCTTTCTGCCCTTAATATGGAAAAGTATTATGAGAAAGAGGATATTCTTGAAGCATATCTCAATACGATTTATTTAAGTCATAACTGTTACGGTGTGCAGACAGCAGCAGAAACTTATTTTGGTAAGGATGTTTCTGAACTTAATTTGGCTGAATGTGCTGCAATTGCAGGTATTACTCAGTATCCGGGATATTATGACCCGCTTTGGGAGCCCGAGGCAAATAAAGAGCGTCAGGAACTTTGTCTTAGTATGATGCTTGAGCAAGGGATGATTACTCAGGAGGAATATGAAGAAGCAATAGATTTTGAGCTTATTTTCACAAATAGTGACAAGTATGTTGCTGAAGATAAGGTTGAAGTTGAAACCGTGACAGATAATGATATTCAGAGTTACTATGTTGACTATGTAATCAGTTCAGTTATTGCAGACCTTAAGGAACAGGGTTACTCTAATTACGAGGCTACAAGAATGATTTATTCAGGCGGTCTTCGTATTTATTCTGCTGTTGATATGGAAATTCAGAGCATTGTTGAAGATGTTTATGTTCACCGAGCTGGATTCCCCAGTGAAAGCGTGAATTCGAGCAGTGAACTTTCTCAATCTGCAATGACAATTATGGATTATAGCGGACGTATTGTGGCATTAGTTGGCGGTGCAGGTGAAAAGACGGAAAATCGTTCAAACAATCGTGCTGTGGCAGCGGTACGTCAGCCGGGTTCTTCTATTAAACCATTAACCATTTATGCTCCTGCAATCGAAGAAGATTATATTACATGGTCATCAAAGGTAAAGAATTATGGTATTCGCTGGCAGGGTAATATCTGGCCAACAAACTATGGTAATAACCCCGGTTCGCCTGATAGTTATGTTACTGCACAATATGCTGTTTCAATTTCATATAATACCGTACCTGCACAGCTTCTTATGAAGATGGGCTTTGAATTAAGTTATGATTATCTTAAAAATACATTTAAGATTTCAACATATAGTGATGCAAAAGACAGTGTTTCACCATCAGCGCTTGCAACAGGTGGTTCAACAGGTGGTGTAACAACTCTTCAGATGGCAGCAGCTTTTTCCTCATTCGGAAATGGTGGTAAATACTATGAGCCATATTGTTACTATGAAGTAAAAGACAATAAGGGTGAAACAATATTACAAAAGAAATCTGATGATGATTACGAGCAAATCATTTCTCCCGAAACTGCATACGTTATGAATCAGATGCTTCAGACTGTTTTTTATGGTTCAGCTGGTACAGCACGTGAGTATGCTGTTAAAAACCACAGGACATTTGGTAAAACAGGTACAACGTCAAATAACTATGACCGTTGGTGTGTGGCAGGTACATCTCATTATATTGCTGCTGTTTGGTTTGGTTATGACTATAACAAACAAATCAAAGTATCAGGAAGCCCGGCAGGTCAGATTTTTGAGAAAGTTATGAATGAAGTTCATAAAGACCTTTCGAAACAAGAATTTAAACAATATACAGACGATGTTAAAAAACTCGCTTATTGCACAGGTTCAGGACTGATAGCTGGTGAAGATTGTGCTTCAAAAGCTTTTGGTTGGTATAAAGAGTCCAACATTCCTGCAACATGCAGTAATTGTTCTCTTTATAGTAAAGAAGATGAATCATCAACGGATGTTTCTGAAACAACACAGCCAAATACACCAGATGTAAATCAGGAAGCGACGACAAAACGACCGGAAACAACGACGAGACCGCCGGAAACAACGACAAGACCGCCGGAAACAACGACGAGACCACCGGAAACAACGACAAATCCGATTTCTCCGGCTCCAATACCTGAAATACCATCGGATGTTTCGGCTGATTTACTGGATATTCAGTAAGACGTAATTTAATATATGCCCATCTGTACTGATGGGCTTTTTATGGTTAAATACCCACATATTTGAAGGTGATTTTTATGAGAGAAAGAAACAGAGCATACCTCGTTTTGGAGGATGGAACCGTATTTGAAGGTTTTGCTATGGGCAAAATCGGTACAACAATCGGTGAGGTTGTTTTTAACACTTGCACTTCTGCATACACAGATATTCTTTCAGACCCAACATATTATGGTCAGATAGTTGCCCAGACATATCCTCTTGCTGCGAATCGTGGTGTTGCACCTGAAAGTGACGGCAGTCAGATTATGTCAAATGGCTATATTGTCCGTGAGTGGTGTGATGTTTATTCTGACGGAAATGAAATGAATCTTGATGATTATCTAAAGAGCATTGATATTGTGGGAATCTGTGGTATTGATACACGCCGACTTACAAGATATTTAAGAGATAAGGGCTATGTTAACGGTGCAATTACTGATTCTCTTGAAAATAAAGAAAGTTTACTTGAAAAGGTTAAAAACTATACAATTTCAGGTGCTGTTCACGAAATTTCAATAAAAGAACCTGTCTATATGAAAGGCGATAATGCAAAATACAACATTGTTGCAATTGACTATGGTTCTCCTCGTAAACAGCTTAACGCATTTTTGCTTAATGGTTGTAATGTTACATTCGTTCCTGCATTTACAACATCTGAAGAAATTATGAAATATTCTCCTGATGGTGTTGTACTTTGTGATGGTCCTGCTGACCCTGATGACGAGCCAATTCTCATTGAAAATATTAAAAAGCTTACTGAACTCAATGTTCCGATTTTCGCCATTGGTTTAGGACATCAGATGTTGGCTTTGGCATTAGGATTTAAGATTGTGAAAATGGCAAAAGGCCACAGAGGTTCAAATCAGCCTGTTATTATCACAAATACAAAAAAGATTATGATTACAGACCAAAATCATGGATATTCAGTTGATGCCGACTCTGTTGATGGGGCAGTTGCAGATATTATTATGACAAATATAAATGACGGAACTGTTGAGGGTATTAAGTATAATAAATTCACAGGACTTTCAGTTCAATTTACACCGAAAGGTGATGAAGACAGCAGTACAGGATTTATTATCCGCGATTTCTTTAAGATGATGGATGGTGAAAACAATGAGTAAATATAATAAGATTCTTGTTCTTGGTGCCGGTCCTATAAAAATTGGTCAGTCACTTGAATTCGATTACTCTGCTTTGCAGGTTTGTCGTGCATTAAAAGAAGATGGCATTACTGTTATTTTTGCTAACTCAACACCATCTGCCCTTGCAACAGACAAAACTTTTGCTGACAGAGTGTATATTGAACCACTTAACATTGAAAGTGTAAAAAGAATTCTTGAAAAAGAAAAGCCTGACGCACTTCTTGCAACAGCAGGTGGCGATGAAAGTCTTGAATTGAGTCTTGAACTCAGTCAAAACGGTTATCTTGATGAAACAAATACAGTTCTTATCGGTATTAATCAGGATGTTATCAGAAGTGTTAAAAACAGACATTCATTTACTGATGTTCTGAGTGAAATGGAAGAACCGACAGTACCTGCACTTGTAGTTAACGGTGTAGAAGAGGCTTGTGATTTTGCAGATAAAGTTGGTTATCCTGTTATTGTTCGTCCTGCTTACACTCCTGACCGCGAAAGTGCGGAATATTGTTATGACCGTGAAAGTCTTGCAATAAAGGCGAAAAAAAGCCTTGAAACATCAATTGTAAGTCAGGTGCTTATTGAAAAGAGTATTGCAGGTTGGAAAGAAATTGAATTTGAGGTTATCCGTGATAAGGAAAACAACTGTATAAGCGTTTCAAGTGTTGAAAGCGTTGACCCTGTTGGTATTCATACAGGTGACAGTATTGTTGTTATTCCTGCACAGACATTGACAGACCCTGAATTTACTCGACTCCGTCGTGCTTCAAGAAAAATTGTTTCTAAACTAGGTGTTGAGGGTAGCTGTAATGTCCAGTTTGCCTTAAGTCCTGACGGAAAAGAATATGTTGTAACGGGTATTGACCCTCGTGTCAGCCGTACTTCTGCTCTTGTTTCAAAAGCAACAGGGTACAGAATTGCATATGTTTCAGCAAAAATTGCTCTTGGAAAAACTCTTTTTGAAATAGAAAATGATGTTACAGGTTGTACAACTGCATGTAATGAACCTGCTATGGATTATTGTGCAGTTAAATTCCCTAAATGGTCATTTGACAGTTTTGATGAAGCAAATCGAACACTTGGTACAATGATGAAAGCAACAGGTGAGAGTCTTACTATCGGTACAGGCTTTGAACTTGCATTTATGAAGGGTATTCGTAGTGTTAATAAAAATCATCTTCCTCGACTTGAAAAGTTTGAAGAAGTTTCTGATGATGAACTTAAAGAAGTAATAAAGAAGTCAGATGATAATCGTATTTTTGCTATATATGAGGCTCTTTTAAGAGATGTTTCTGTAAATGAGTTAAATTCATTGACTAATATTGATAAGTGGTTCCTCAATAAGTTTAAGAATATTGCTGACACAGAAAAATTACTCAAAAATAATTATAGTCAGGAAGCTTATGAATCCGCTAAAAATATGGGCTTTACAGATAAGGCTGTTGAAGAAATAACAGGTGTTGAACTTGAGAATACTTTATCAGCTGTTTTCAACAGCGTTGACACTTGTTCAGCGGAATTTGATGCGAAAAAGCCATATTTCTATTCAGTTTACGGAGCTGATAATGAAGCAGAAATATTTATAAATGCAAATAAAACAGAAAAGAAAAAAGTTCTTGTTGTTGGTAGTGGACCGTCTGTTACAGGTAGAAGCGGTGACAACGATTACTGTACTGTTCATTGTATCAATTCACTTAAAGCACAAGGTTTTGAGGTTGTTGTTATCAATAATAACCCTGCATCTGTAACAACTGACTACAATGTTGCGGACAGAGTATATATTGACCCATTGACAATTGAAGACATACTCAATGTTGTCAAAACAGAAAAACCAGAATATGCAATTGTTCTTTTTGGTGGTGAAGAAGCAATAAAATCTTCACAGATACTTAAAGAATACGGTGTGGAAATTTTAGGACCTGATTATGATTTCTATCGTAAAATTTCAAACAAGATAGAATTCTTTGATATTCTTGACTATGCAAATGTTAAACATACAAGCAGTAAAAAACTTTATGTTGGCACATGCGTTGAAGCATATGTTATTTCTGATGGTGAAAATTATTTTGTTCCTGCACTTTGTGAACATATTGAAAAAGCACACGTTAATTCAGGTGACTCAATTTCTGTATCACCAACTGTAAGTGTTGATGATTCAACTCTTGAGTTAGTTGAAGAATATATAAGAAATATTGTTTCAGAGTTGCCATATAAAGGCGTGCTTGATTTACAGTTTGTTATTTTTGACAACGCTCTCTATGTAGTAAAGGCATCTGTAACAAACACAACACTCGTACCTTTTGTATCAAAGGCTTCTGGATATGATGCAATTGATATGGCTGTACGCTGTATGGCAGGTGAAAAGCTTTCAATTACGGGAATAAATAAAATCAACAAAAACTATTATGTAAGAGTTCCTGTATTCAGCTTTGAAAAGCTTAAGGGTGCTGATATGCTCCTTGGCGAAAAAACAAAATCAACCGGTGATGTTTTGGGAATTGGCGATACCTTCGATAATGCTCTTTTAAAGGGTATGATTGCTTCAGGTATGAGAATCAAGAGAACAGGCTCTGTGCTTGTTTCGGTAAGAGAGACTGACAAGGCGGATACAGTTAAAACTGCTCAAGAATTCTTGTTACAAGGCTTTAAGATTTATGCCACAAGTGATACTGCTAAACTTCTCAACTCAAACCATATTGCAACAAATACGGCAAGTTGTGAACAGGCAGTGGAAATGATTAATTCAAATAAATTCTCATACGTTATTTCAACACTTCAAAATGATAGACATAATCACGAAGATGCGATTATAAGACATGCTGCACTTATGAAAAAAGTACCTGTATTTACATCAGTTCAAAGTGCATATACATTCTCAAAATCTCTTGCAAACAACAATGTTATGGAGGAGTTGGAGGTTACAGATATATGATTATTATGTCTGTTGATTACGGTGATGTAAGAACAGGAATTGCTGTTTGCGATAAAATGCAGATTTTAGCATCACCTGTTTGTGTGATTACAGAAAAAGACCGTGAGAAGCTTGCTGATAAAATTAAAGATATAGCGACAGAAAGAAAAGTTGAAAAAATTTGTGTCGGTGTACCTCAAAATATGGATGGGAGCTACGGATTCAGAAGTGAAGCATGTAAGGAGTTCGGTAAACTTCTGGAAGAAAGAACAGGAATAGAAGTTCAGTTTCAGAATGAAAGACTCACTACTGTTTCTGCGCATAATATACTTAATTCTGTTGATGTGCGTGGAAAGAAACGTAAAGAAGTGGTTGATGCTGTGTCAGCTGTATTAATTCTTGAAGACTATATGAAAAGTTTAAATATGTAGACACACAATGACAAAATAAATGCTTGATACCATGTAGAATGGTATCAAGCTTTTTTTGTGTGGTGATTTTATTTGATTGTTTACATTGATGTTTTAATTGTTCTTAACACACTTGTTAACTATTTTATACTTCTTGCAGTCAGGAAAATTACAAGGTCACATACAAAACGGTGGAGAATAGCATTAGGTGCTTTAATAGGGGGATTTTCCTCGCTTTTGATTTTTATTGAAAACATTGGCATATTTATGACAATGTTAAAGATGCTGACAGCTGTGATTGCTGTTGTTGTCACTTTTGGATTTAAACCATATAAGCAATTTTTTAAAAATCTCTTTTTCCTTTTTGCCATTACTTTCATTTTTGGCGGATTTGCACTTGCAATTT
>JAZSKT010000173.1:0-4354 GCA_045534995.1 Candidatus Fimenecus sp. | reverse complement strand
GTTTGTCTTCCTAAGACCGCTTGGCCTCCGACTTAGTTGATTTTCTTAAAGATAGTATTATTTAGAAAGGAGTTATATATGTTTGAAAACTATAAAGATGTTTTAACTTTTGACGAAACTTGTAAAGCATTACGAATGGGTAGAAATATGCTTTATAGATTGTTAAGAGATGGCACAATTAAGTCCAAAAAAATTGGTCGTAAATATTACATACCAAAATCATTTTTAATTGATTATATCAATTCTGATAATTAAGAAAGGAGTTATCTATGACGGGTAGCGTTCAAGAAAAAAACGGTAAATATTATGCAGTGTTAAACCTAATCAACACCAATGGTAAGCGTAAGCAAAAGTGGATTTCTACGGGGTTAGATACAAAGGGCAACAAGCGTAAAGCCGAACAAATTTTGCGTGATAAAATAAAAGAGTATGAATTAAAACAAAATGTGATTTCTACCGATATTTTGTTTTCTGATTATGTTTTACATTGGCTTGAAATAAAAAAGCCAAGTATTGATGTAGTAACTTATCAAGGTTATAAAATCATTATCAATGCACATATCGTTCCGTATTTCAACTCAAAGGGCATTAGGTTAACCGATTTAACTCGTAACCATATTCAATGTTATATTGATGAAAAACTTAAAAACGGGCGTTCAGACGGTAAAGGCAGTTTATCTGCTAAAACTGTTCGTTCTCATATTGTAGTTGTAAAGCAAGTACTAAATGAAGCACTTAAAAATGAGTTCATTTTGTCAAATCCAAGTACATTTGTTGATTTACCTAAAACACAACATTTTGAAGCAGGTTTTTATTCAGAAAAGCAAATCAGTGAATTATTGCGATTAACCGAAAAAGAGCCATTACACGCACTTATAAAAACAACGGTCATATTTGGTTTACGCCGAAGTGAAGTTCTTGGTTTGAAATGGGACAGTATAGACTTTGAAAAGAATACTGTTTCAATAAAACATACAGTTGTTCAAAACAGTGTATTGGTCGAAAAAGACAGTACAAAAAATAAATCGAGTTATCGCACTTACCCAATGCCAAATGATATGAAACAGATGTTTCTTGAAATCAAAGAAAAAGAAATGCAAAACTCAATTTTATTTGGTAAAGAATATATTGAAAATGATTATATATTCAAGTGGGACAATGGCAAACAATACACGCCAAATTATATTTCGCACAAATTCAAAACTATTTTAGAAAAGTACAATTTGCCAAAAATCCGTTTTCACGATTTAAGACACACTTGTGCAAGTTTATTACTTGCAAAAGGTTGCTCAATGAAAGATATTCAAGAGTGGCTCGGTCATTCAGATTATAGCACAACTGCTAATATTTACTCACATTTAGATATTAATCGAAAAAACGATATTGCAAACTTAATGGCAAAGTTATAATTATTATGTTAGAAAAAATGTTAGAAAACTCTACTTTTAATAGATTTCAAGGCAAAAAAATAAAAACCTTGACTACTCCACGAATTAAGTAAAATCAAGGCTTTTGAGTATTGGTGCCGGTGACCGGGGTCGAACCGGTACGGTATCGCTACCACTGGATTTTGAGTCCAGCACGTCTGCCAATTCCATCACACCGGCATTTATGTGACCTTGATATTATATGAAATTCGTTTCAAAAAGTCAATAGTCATCACAAAGTTTTTATTATTATCTAAATAAACACTTCCATTTTTCACTTTTACGGAAAGAGAAGAAATTGTCGCCGTGACCGATTATTATGTGGTCACTTAAACTTAATCCTACCTTTTTCATAAGGTCAATAATTTCCATTGTTGCATCAATGTCACTTCTTGATGGAGCTGCCACGCCTGAGGGGTGGTTATGTATAAGAATAAGGCTTGATGCGTTATTTTTCAAAGCAATTTCCATTATTTTGCGAATATTCAAAGCAGTTGTCTTTACTGAGCCTTCACTAATTAAATCAAAACTAATCATTCTGCAAACTGAATCGAGACATAAAAGATACATTTTCTCTGTTGTTACACCTTTAAAATATTTCGAAACATACTTTGCAACAAGTTCACCGGTATTCAGCATAACATTGTCATTATTCAGCTTGTCAGTTTCATATTTTTTAAAAAGTTCCGGCATTAATTTAATTAATGTTGCTGTGCGCTCGCCAATTCCTTTTACTTCACACAAATCTTCAAATCTTGCATCAAAAACATTTGAAAGCGAACCAAAAACGTTAATAAGATTATGTGCTTCTTCATTTGTATCTTTCATCGGAACAGAATAAAACAAAAGAAGTTCAAGCACATTATGGTCTTGAAAATTATCAAGTCCTTCTTGCAAAAATCTTTGACGAAGTCTTTCACGATGACCTTGATGAACATTCTTTGGTGATTTTTTATTTGTCTTTTCAGGATTTTTAAGTACATTTGCTTCGACGGGATATTTTACACCCTTGCTGTATTCATATATATCGGGTCTTTTTCTCGACATCCTATTTTAACACCCTTTTAATATATTTTCTCCATTTATAAATATAAATTGATACAAGTCTTGTCAGCATTATATCATATATAATAAAAACTGCATTACCAGCTAACAACAAAATAATTAATGTGAACTTTCCAAACAATTCAAAATCATCAAACGGAATCATAAATATTTTCGTAACAACGAAATATGATAAAACCATTGCCACGTTGAATATAAGATATTTTACTATCCAACAAACGAAATTTTGTAATTGTTTTTCAAGAAAACTCTTTATTATCGGATAATATCCAAAAAACATAGCGTACATTATGGCAGGTTCTTTATTTCCTAAAACAAGTATTGAGATTATAGAAACCGCAATGTACACAAGACTTGCAAAACCCTGACCAAATTCAACAACAAGAATCATAAGTAACGCACCTGCTACCATCGGAACCGCATATTCTAAACTTGTTGTTACACCTGCTAAAATCATAAACAGCACCGACAATGCCGAAATAACACCACCGAGAGCTACTTTAGTTGAAAGTTTCTTTCTATTATTCATATCAGCAACATGGAATCAAATCCCCGCCACAACATTCACAACAACAATCTGCACAAAGAAGTGCTGAACAAATATCGCAAACATCACCATTATTTGATTTTCTTGTTGTTCTGTATCCGCCACGAGCATTGCTATTCATAGAATTATATGCGGCGGAATACTCGGAATTTGAAGGGTCCATTGAACAAGCAGTACGATAGCAGGAAAAGGCTTCATTTAACCATCCGCGACGCTGATGAATAACACCTTTTAGGTAATGCCATTCTGCATTTTTCATTTCGTTCGGCACTCCGTTAAGGATTGTTTCAGCATCATCAATTCTGCCTGAATTTATACATTGACGCACATCAGTAAACTGTGAATTTCCATTATAGTTATCATTTTGTCTGTTTGTGTACGATGATGTACCACGCAAATCGTTCAGAATTGTATCATATGCACTATTCAATTCATCCATTTTACGTTTTACTTCGTTGTCGGACAAATTCGAATTGGTGATTTCGCCTGCAATTCTTCTATATGCATCCATTAAATCTTTTTCCGTAGCGTTTCTGCTGACTCCAAGATAATCGTATGGATTATTCACTAACATCACCTCTGTACTTTTTAATTATTCTGTCCATCTGTAGACTTAATCCGTCATAAATAATATTTTCAATTATGTCGGAAAAATTATTGAATTTTTGTTTTTTGAATATTTCTGTCAATGCACCGATTGACATGTTTATTGTATGTGTTGACATTTCTATAATATCGTCACAGTTTTTAAACGGATTAAAGGAATTATCCTTCACATCCTTTTCGTAATCGTCAAAAGCATCAAGGAAATACACAACTCTTCCAAGTTGATAACCAAACTGCCTTGCGTTTTCTTTATTATCCCCTGCTTCACCGTAGGCAAAGAGCCCAGATAAAATATCTGCTGTGGGATGTGCTGATTTATCAAGAGATGTCTCGTAATCCTTTTCAAGAGCAATTTGTTCAGACATACCCTCATTGACAATCTCAAAAAGGTCAGGATATTTCTTTTTCGCCTTATTTTTTATAAAAGAAAAATACGGATAAAGAATATATAAAAGGATTTTTTTGAAGAAATTGCTGTCGTGAAGATTATCCACCAATTTAAAATATGCGAGAATAACTGTTATTGCACATGCAAGTTTATAAACATTATTTTCGCAAGTAATTTTCATACATTTTTTGCAAGGATTAAAAGAACAATGAGAATTGGAAACTGTGATTTCATCCTTTGATAAACCAAGTTTATACATTACATAAAAAGCACCGTCATAACTCAAAAGAAATCGTGACAAAATTCCGTATTCCTTACCCA
>JAZSKT010000148.1:0-6881 GCA_045534995.1 Candidatus Fimenecus sp. | reverse complement strand
CTATCTTGGTGAGATAATCATGACTGTATAAGGAGCTGCGATACGAATAAAAGCACCAATCATTTCAAACATTTCGTCTAAAATTGGATTGTCAAATACATTCGGGTCAATATCGTCTGTTTTTTTGATTCGAGGAACACTTATTGTATGAGGTCCAACACCGTGAACAGCCTCAAGATGTTCGGCGTGCATCATAAGACCGACAAATTCATATTTATAAAGTTCAAGTCCGAAAAGAACGCCAAGGCCAACATCGTCAATGCCACCCTCCATAGCTCTGTCCATTGCCTCTGTGTGGTAAGCGTAGTTGTGTTTTGGTCCTGTTGGATGAAGTTTTTCGTAGCTTTCCTTATGATATGTTTCCTGAAAAAGAATGTATGTGCCGATTCCTGCATCCTTGAGTTTTCTGTAATTTTCAACTGTTGTTGCAGCGATATTAACATTAACTCGACGGATAGCACCATTCTTATGCTTAATGCTGTAAATCGTGTCGATACATTCAAGGATATATTCGATTGGATTGTTTACAGGGTCTTCACCTGCTTCGATAGCAAGACGCTTATGTCCCATATCCTGAAGTGCAATAACTTCCTGACGAACTTCTTCCTGTGTAAGTTTTTTACGGCAGATGTGCTTGTTCTGATAGTGATAAGGACAGTAAACACAACCATTTACGCAATAATTTGAAAGGTACAAAGGTGCAAACATTACAATACGATTTCCGTAAAATGCAAGTTTGATTTCCTCTGCAAGTTTAAACATTTTCTCATTCTTTTCAGGAATATCGCAAAGAAGCAAAACTGCTGCTTCACGGTGAGAAAGACCTGCACAAACTGTTCCTTCTTCTGTTTTCTTTGGTCTTGCCTTTTCTAAAATTTCGTCAATCAACTCTGCATTATGCTTATTCTGTTCAGCATATTCAAGAGTCGCCAATATTTCTTCATTACTGATAAATTCTTCAGCTTTTAATGATTTAGGATTGTAAGCCATATCCATTTCTCCTTTTTGCTTTATCGTTTTATGTCGCCTCGGTCTGTTACAATTTCATAACCGATATTTTTCATACTGTTTTTAAGATTTTCGATTTCCTGTGCAGATTCGTTTCCGCTGATTAGCTTATTGTTATATAGCTCGTATTTCTTCCTGACGCTGTGTGGTGAAAGATTTGGCATTATAACATTCGCACCACAGAGAATACCCTTTTCACGACCGCCTTGCTCTGCTGAACCTAATGCGGTTGTTGCAGGAAGCAAAATAGTCGGTTTTATAAGTCTTATAACTGAAAGCAGGAAACAGGTCAACTCCACATTGCCTGCCGGGAAGTCCTTAAAATATGTTGACTTGTGCGGAATAAAAGGTCCTATTCCACACATTTCAGGTGAAAATTCTTCAATGAATTTTAAATCATTTGCAAGATTTTCTGTTGACTGATACGGTGAACCTACCATAAATCCGCATCCTGTCTGAAAACCTATTTCTTTCAGGTTTTTAAGACATTCCATTCGTGTTTTATAACTCATTTTTTCGGGATGTAATTTGTTATAATGCTCCTCGTCAGCAGTTTCGTGACGAAGAAGGTATCTGTCAGCACCCGCATCATAAAGTTTCTTATAACTTTCAAAACTTCGCTCACCCAAAGACAGAGTTACAGCACAATCAGGATATTTCTTCTTGATTTCACCGATAATGTCGACCAATACTTCATCGGTAAAATGCAAATCCTCGCCCCCTTGCATTACAAAGGTACGAAATCCCAAGGAATAGCCCTCATCACAACAGGACAGAATTTCTTTTTTTGTCAGTCTGTATCTTTCACAATCTTTGTTAGAACATCTTATTCCACAGTAAAGACAGTCATTTTTACAGATATTACTGATTTCGATAAGTCCACGGATAAAAACTGTATTACCGTAAACGGCTTTTCGTTTTTTCACAGCCTCATTTTTAAGAAGTTCTGTAATTTCTTCGTTTCTGTTGTTGATTAAATATTCATATTCAGTTGTCAGGAGTGAACCTGTACGAATTAGCTTTTGCGCAATATTCAATAATTTCTCATTCATTTGTAATCACATTTGAGTATGCAGTTTTTACGCTGACACCTTGAATTTTTCCGATTTTTCCTGACAAAGCGGAAATCACATCCTGAGGTGCATCAACTGCGATACTTACTATATTCACATTTTTCTTTCTGTACGGAATTCCCATTCTGCCAACAATATACTCACCGTAATCGTGAAGAATGGCGTTGAGAAGTTCAACTGACTCCATATTCTCAACAATAATTCCCATAACAGCAATTCTTGTTTCCATAATATCACCTCATATCAGGTTGTAAAATAAAAAACGATATAATACCCCTATGAAGATATTATACCGTTAAATTTAAGTGTAGTATTTTATTTATACATTACACCTTTCATCCGGAAGCAAAAGCATCTTCATGTCAGGTCATATATATTTTATCATATTTCTTTTGTTGTGTAAAGAAATTTATTTATGATTCCATCATTTATTGCATTATCTCGCTTTTTTTGATATGATTTTAATATGTTTATTAAAAGTTGGTGGAAATATGCTTAAAATTATTAGTTTGATATTAAGTTTCCTGACAGTTATTTCAATGGCGGCAGAGGGTATTCCATACGCTTTCCGACCTACGCTTCGGGTTGATGTAAACTCATTTTTAGGTGAGGTTTCGAGCAGAGCTTCGGGCTATCTCTACGGTGTTGCTGAAAACGGAGTTCCTGATTCTGCAGTTATTGAAAGTGTTGACGTTGCAAGTATATCACAGAAAGTTGTTGACGGACTTCAGCACCCTATCGGTGACGTTGACCACGTAGCACCTGTCCTTGACAACTGTGATTATATCACAGTTTATATGCAGGACTGCTTTGACACATGGTATTACTGTCATCAGGAAATAATGGACATAAGAGCCACAGGGAATTATGACAGTATGCAATTTGTCCGTGAAAGATTCTTGCCACAGGTTGAAGAAGCTGTTAAAAAGTTAGTCCAAACCGATTATCAAGACAGACTTGTTTACTGTCTTTACAATGAAACTGACAATGCTGTCTGGTTCGGCACTCCGTCAGAAGATGGCACGTGGCTTATGTATGATGATGCTGCAAAACAGCGTTTTTATGAGGCATGGAAAGAAACATATGACCTTGTTCGTTCAATTGACCCTAATGCCGTAATCGGTGGTCCGGGATATTGCGACTATGATATTTATGAGATTGAACATTTCCTTAAATATTGTCAGGAAAATGACTGTATGCCCGACGTAATGATTTATCACGAACTTGGTGAAACTTCATCATATTACTGGCAGGACCACGTTGAGGAATATCGTGAGCTTGAAGACACTATGAATATCGATGATTTACCGATTATCGTTACAGAATACGGCACAATGTATGAATGTGGTGCACCTGCTGATATGGTTAAATATATCTCTGCAATTGAACATTCAGGTGCTTATGCAAACGCTGCCTATTGGCGACTTGCTAACAACCTTAACGACACGGTTGCCGACAACAACAGCCCTAACTCAAACTGGTGGCTTTTCCGTTGGTATGCTGATATGGAAGGTTATCTTCTCGATTCAAAAATCATTGATATAATACACTCTGACTTTGAAAATGCCATTAAATATGGTTACGACAGATTCCACTATAAATATTTTAACGGTCTTTCTTCAATGAACACAGAAAAGGATGAAATCACAATTATCTGTGGTGGCTCTGACTATGACAGTTATGTTAATTTTAAACATTTAGGCAAAACAAACCTTGGCAAAAAGGTTAATGTTAAGATTGAGAGCGTATGCTATGAAGGATTAAGCGGTATTGTAAATGAACCAACTGTTGTTGCTGAATATACTGCAAAAGTTCGTTTAGGCAAGCTTCGTGTTGACCTTGAAAACCCTGACCGTAACACAGTTTATCGCATTACACTTTCTCCTGCAGAGGAGGGCAAAGAAGATTTTTATAATGACAATCTTCCCGTAAGATATGAATTTGAACATGGTACTCGTCAGGGTGGCTCATATACTTACGACAGCGCTTATGCCACAACAGGTGAATTAGAGGGTATGGTTGGTGGACTTGAGAATGTTGGTGACAGTGTAACCGTAAATTTCAATGTAGAAAAAGACGATTATTACGATTTGTCAGTAATTTTCGGTAATTCAAATGATGGCTCAAAACCTGCTGACAGAGTTGACACAAAAGCAATTATGACTCTTGATGAAAAAACTGAGGAAATATATTTCCCTAACACCATTAAGAGTGAATATACTGATAAAATGACATTTGTCCGTTATCTCACAAAGGGTGAACACACTATTACTTTTGCTCATGGGGAAGGCACATTCGTTTTGGATAGTATGCTTGTTCGCCGTCACGAAGAAATCAGCGAAATTACACTTTTACCTGATTCTGACAGAACAAACAACACCACACAGTCATACCTTGCAGTTGCTCCTTATGACGGTTTCTACAATATGACAACAGATGTTTCTGCAAATTTCAAGGTTGACGGTGCTTCTGCTTACACAGACGGAAATTCTGTTGTATATTTAAGAAAAGGTCTTAACTACATTGATTTTGAAGCCACAAAGCCTGTTGAATGTACAGTTAAGATTACTGATAAAACAAATTACAATGTTACCGTTCCCGCTGATGAAATGGCACTTTCTGATGGTGCAACACTTGTCCATGACCATATTGAGAACATTTCTTGTGTAAATGGTAATGCAAGTTTCAAAGTAAATGTTCCTGAATCAGGTAATTATCGTCTTACAGTTGCATACTCAAATAATGACGAAGGTGGCGTTCACAGTTATAATGTTGACTTGATTGAAAGATACATCACAGTTGATGTAAATGGTGAATCACAAAATCTTTGGTGCAGAAACACTTACAGCTGGGACACAGTTAAAACTGTTACAATGAACATCCCACTTACGGAAGGTGAAAATACAATCACATTTACTAATAACGGTTCAGTTAAGTTTAACAGCAAGGATTCTTATGCGCCATACATTTTCTCTGCAACGGTGAACGACATTTGTGCATAAAAAAAAGCGACTATCTTTCGATAGTCGCTTTTTAGTCAATTCTTTATTAGAATAATTTTTCTGGGTCTACTTCATACTTGTCAGTAGCAATCTTTATCAAGTCGATTAAAGCAAGGATTCCGCCAAGACCACAGCAGAAAGATGCAACAATCTTAACAATACCTTTCTTTGTTTCACCCATCATAAAGTTATGAATACCTAAACCACCAAGGAAAAGGCAAATAAGAATCATTGTCAGCTTGTCTTTACCTGCAATATTTGATGCCTTCTTAATAGCAACTCCGCAACTCATACAAACTTCTGCACCTGGTGCAACTTGTTGACCACAGTTAGCACAAAAGTTTTCACCCTCACCAGCTTTAACACCACAATTTAAGCAAATAGCCTGATTTTCATTCATTGCATTTCCACAATTTTTACAGAACATTTTTATATCCTCCCATAAATGAATTACATAAATATTATACTAATTGATTCTACCAATGTCAACAAACTTTTACAATTTATCTAATTAAATTAAACACCCAATTACATATAAAACCTATACCTATCAAAATTATCACACCAAAATTTATTATACGATTTTTAAAAGGTTTGCCGTCAAAAAGAATATAAATTCCCAGAATTGGCAGAGACCAGAACATTTTATGATATTCGAACGCAGATGCAAAATCTAACTGTATTGCTTCCAACAACGCCCTTGTCATACCGCAACCTAAACATTCAATCCCCGTAATATGTAAAAAAACACAAGGAACCTTTAAAAGTTTACCGATTCCCATTAAGACAAATATGATAATAAATATTATTATTTTCTCTTTGAAGTTTTTAATTTTTATCATAAATCATACCGTAAATCAAAATCATTTTTCTAAATTATATCATAGAGCATAGTGCTTCGCAAGTCAGTTTTGGCTAAGAAAAACCTTCAGACTATGTAAGTGTAAAAAATAAAGCAGGGTTTTTCCCTGCTTTTTCTTATAAAAACTGTCGCATCTGAATAATCAAATCTTCTTCAAGGTTTATAAGTCTTTTGCAAATATCTTTTGATTTTTCATCTGCCGCCGTATATTGATTAAGATACTTATTTAAAGATTTAACACCCATATTACACCCGTCTGTTATCAAATCAGCTATAGTATGGTCTGACTCATTTACCACCAGCTTCATATTTGTTTTCATCCACGACATTCCCTTTGCCATTGGGTTGGGTTCTTTTCCGTCATCATGATAATCGTCGAGCAATTCCTGTAACTCTTTATCAAGTTTACAATGTTCTTCTCTGTTGTCGTTAAGATATTTTCTCAATCTTTCTGATTTCACATATTTCAACACATCATCAATAGAAGAAACACCCATTTTTACACCTGCATCACATTCACGAAGTAATTTAACTGTATCCTGCTCAACCATAATAAAAACTCCTTTACTTTTTTTAATAGTATTTACCAAAAAAGGAGAAGTATTAGTATTCTTTAATGACTTTTTGTTTCCGAATAATCAATTAAAACCACAATTGACTATCCAGAAAATTATGGTATAATCAAGTTGTGGTTTTATAATTGTATACAGTTATAAAATACTCATTATATTTTGGAAGTGAATGTTATGAAAAAGGCTTTGGCAATATTATTGTCACTTTTGATGCTACTCTGTCTTTTTGGCTGCGATAGTTCAAGTCCTCACTCATCATCAGACGACCCGGTTTCCGAAGATGTAATTTCCGAAACAGAAAAAGAGAAAGATGCGGACAAAGAAGAGAAAGAAACCAAAGAGGTATCCAAAGAAGAAACTGAGG
>JAZSKT010000105.1:0-2127 GCA_045534995.1 Candidatus Fimenecus sp. | reverse complement strand
ATTGTTCGAAGCAAGAAAACCAAAGGTTCTTGCAATCCTTTCAGAAATCGATGGTATTCTTTCATTCCGAGAAATCAAGGGTAACGAACATATCGTTATCACTGACCACGAAAGCGGTGATGAACGTGCATATATGATTCCTTATGGTTTCCATAAGAGATTCAATTCAGAAACTGATGAAAACGGTAACCCAATCTTCGTTAAGAAGGGTACAGCCCTTACAGATGGTTCACCAAATCCAAATGATATTCTTGCTATCAGCGGTGTTGACGCTGTTCATGACTACCTTATCAAGGAAGTTCAGAGAACATACCGTAACCAGGGTGTTGATATCAACGATAAGCATATCGAAGTTATTGTTCGTCAGATGATGAGAAAGCTTAAGGTTGCTGAAGCAGGTACAACAGACCTTCTTCCTGGTGCTACAACAGATAAGCGTGAATTTGCACATGCAAATGAAGCAGCTCGTCTTCGTGCAGAGGAAACAGGCGAGGCATTCGTTCCTGCAACATGTACACCTGTACTTCTCGGTATTACAAAGGCATCTCTTGCAACAGATTCATTCTTGTCAGCAGCATCATTCCAGGAAACAACAAGAGTTCTTACAGATGCAGCAATCAAGGGTAAGATTGACCCACTTATGGGACTTAAAGAAAATGTTATTATCGGTAAACTTCTCCCATCAGGTACTGGTATGAAGTGCTACAGTGAAGTTGAACTCGAAAAAACAGTTGCTGATGTAGTCGCTGTTGAAGCATAAATAAAAAAATATAAGACGAGGGTGACCTCGTCTTTATTTTTTTAGTGAAGAGTGAATAATGAAGAATTGTGGAACTGCGTTGCGATTATAAAAATATTATTTCGTAGGGGTCGGCGTCTCGACGACCCGTCAATATTTAACAAATTAATTTAACTGTCATTCTGTGCGTAGGCGAAGAATCTCAATCATTGACAAGACATATTAACAATGATATATTAGAATAAAGATAATATTTTGGCGGTGTTAATATGATTGATATATTCCCTATAATATTTGGACTTTTCTTTACAATTTTTCTTGTTGTTTTCATTTATAATGTTGTAATGAATGTCCGTCAGTGGCATAAGAATAATCTGTCACCAAGATTATCTGTTGATGCAACTGTTGTGACAAAGAGAAGTCATACAAGTCATAATCACCATCATCACAACGGTCATATGCATTCAACGAGTTCAACATCATATTATGTGACATTTCAGGTTGAAAGCGGTGACCGAATGGAATTAAAAGTTAAATCCTATGACTACGGAATGTTAGTTGAGGGCGATTACGGAGTATTATCATTTCAAGGTACACGTTTTCTTGGTTTTGAAAGAAAATATAATGAACAATAAATTAATTGGCGTGGTTTTTATCACGCCTTTAATTTTTTGCTTTGCATTTTGCACTTTGCGTTTAATTTTTTTCGTTATTTTGTAAAAAATATATTGACAAATATTGTTTATTTGTGATAAACTATTCGAGCATGCGGACATGTGTCCGTCAGTTTGTTATGCAATAAATATGTATGGGGGTGAATTTAGTGCCAACATTTAACCAGCTCGTTCGTAACGGAAGAGAAACTCTCGTTAAGAAGTCTAAGGCTCCTGCTCTTGGTAAGGGTCTCAACTCAAAGAAGAATGTTATGACAAATAACAATTCTCCACAGAAGAGAGGCGTTTGTACTGTTGTTAAGACAGATACACCTAAAAAGCCAAACTCAGCTCTTAGAAAACTTGCCAGAGTTCGTCTTACAAATGGTATCGAAGTTTCTGCTTATATCCCAGGCGTAGGACACAATCTTCAGGAACACTCTGTTGTTCTCATCAGAGGCGGCCGTGTTAAGGACCTTCCTGGTGTGCGTTATCACATCATCCGTGGTACACTCGATACTCAGGGTGTTAACGGCAGAATGCAGTCCCGTTCAAAGTACGGTGCAAAGCGTCCGAAGGCAGCCAAAAAATAATTCCATCATTAATTAAACATTATAGTAACAAACCCCACATCAGAACACAAATCGTCTTAGCAGGCTGCATTCAGCATAATGCTGAGTGCAACAATGCGAGAGTGTATATATAGATATATGTCTCTCCATTGGCGCCACGGGA
>JAZSKT010000244.1:0-1675 GCA_045534995.1 Candidatus Fimenecus sp. | reverse complement strand
TGTCAGTAAGACCTGTTTCTTTAATAACTTGCTTGATTTTCACGGTAAATCCTCCTTTACAAGGACGATTTTGCATTTTTACCCAAGGTAAAAGTCAAGACTTTTCTATAAAATATAAATTTTTGTAAAAATACGGGCGATTCGCAAATCGCCCCTACATTTGTTATATTATTTTGTTTCTGCTTTTTCTTTATCTTTTTGGGCAATGTCGTTTGTATTGATTGATTTGCCATAAACCCAGAATCTGCATACAAGGAATTCTGTTACCATATTACAAAGCATTGTTACTGCGAGAACGATATACTCATTTATTCCCGCGTTTTCAGCCATATTGCCAAGATATGTTGAAACAGGTGTAAAAATCAAATAGTAAATTGCAACCTTGAGCATTGCAACAGGCACATTTGTTGCTGATTTAAATGTATAGCGACGATTTACCGTGAAGTTATAAAGAACAGAAAGCACAAGTGCTGTAAGATAACTTCCCCAATATTCAAGATGTGCAATTTCATTTAACAGAGTAAATGTAACTGTTTGAATGATACCAGCACCCATTGAGAATGCGACAAATTTTACAATTTGAATAAGTGTTTCCTTAGTTGAAAGTTTTTGTTTTTCCATAATAATCCCCTTTTATATTTCTGGTTTGAATGACGGCATAAGCTCGAGTTTAAATAAGTTCATTTTATGCTTTCTATCAATCAAATCTTTCTTTTCTTTATCTTCGATTTCGCCTGTCCTGATATATTTATCAAGCTCAGCATAAGTGAAGCCTAAATTATCTTCATCGGTTTTACCGCAAAGTCCGTCAATCGGCGTCTTTTCAACGAGATTTTCAGGAAGCCCCAACAAATGACCAATTTGTTTCATTTCGGCAACTGTAAGAAACGAGCATGGACTGAAATCACCAACCGAATCACCGTAACGGGTTGAATAACCAACCCAATCTTCTGAAAGATTACAGGTATTGGCAACTCGACCATTCACAGACTGACTAACTGCATAAAGGGTTGTCATTCTCACTCTTGGCGGAATATTCTGAACAGTCTGTGATGTGATTTCCAAATCAGCAGGAAGATTTTTCATAAGACCGTCAACTGTATCTTTAATATTTACTGTATAATTCTTAATACCGAGATGCTCAATAAGTTGCTTTGCACAATCAATATCGTGTTGTTCACCGCAAGGCATAAGCACACCGATTACACGGTCTTTACCCAATGCTTCAACACAAAGTGCAGCAACTATTGATGAATCCTTGCCACCTGAAATGCCAACAACTGCATTACAGCCTTTTCCGTTTTCCTCGAAAAAGTCGCGAATCCATTCTACACATTGGTTTTTAACTTTAAGTGCATCAAATTGGTACATTTTTATCACACTCCAATATGATTATTGTACCACCTTTTATTAAAATTTTCAATAAAAAAAGCAAAGGACTGCTCTCGCAGTCCTTTTAAAGTTTAATCTAACGGTTTCATCGTGGGGACTACAACAAGATAGTCGACACAACTCTTCATAACTCTTCAAAAAACCTTTCGTATAGCGGATTCTCGAAGCTTCGTTTTACGCAAATCTTCATAAGAGTTCATACGACCTGTTTCAATTGGCGTAAGATTTGGCGTAAATTGGCGTAACCCGATATTATCCAAAGAAGTCCCCAAGATTATCGAAC
>JAZSKT010000028.1:0-3533 GCA_045534995.1 Candidatus Fimenecus sp. | reverse complement strand
CCAACTGCCGATAAACTTTTATTTGACGGAATAGTGGAAGAAACTGACGAATAAACACTTGCAACAATTGCCAATTTATTGTAATATATAATTTGGTATTAAATTCATTTACAATATACTTTTGAGGAGGAAAATGTAATGGCTCTTAAACATGCTGATATTATCGCAAAGATGACACTCGAAGAAAAAGCAAGTCTTTGTGACGGTCTTGATTACTGGCACTCACAACCTGTTGAGAGAGTTGGTATTAAATCCATCAGCCTTAACGACGGACCTCACGGTATCCGTAAAAAAGGTGACCCCGGTGACACACCAAAAGGCGAAACAAATCTTTTGAAAGGTGTTCCTGCAATCTGTTTCCCAACAGCATCTGCAACTGCTTGTTCTTGGGATACTGACCTTATTTACAAAATGGGTGTTGCTCTCGGTGAGGAATGCTTAAAGGAAAAGGTTTCTGTACTTTTAGGTCCTGGTACAAACATCAAGCGTTCACCTCTCTGCGGAAGAAACTTCGAATATTTCTCAGAAGACGGTGTTCTTGCAGGTGAAATGGCTGCATCATTCATCAACGGTGTTCAGAGTAAAGGTGTTGGTACATCTCTTAAGCACTATGCTGCAAACAATCAGGAAACTCGCAGAATGACTGTTAATGCAGTTGTTGACGAAAGAACACTTCGTGAAACATATCTTCTTCCTTTTGAAATCGCAGTTAAAAAGGCTCAGCCTTGGACAGTTATGAACTCATACAACAGAGTTAACGGTACATATGCTGCTGAAAATAAGTGGCTTCTTACTGATGTTCTTCGTGATGATTTCGGTTTCGAAGGTCTTGTTGTTACTGACTGGGGTGCAGAAAACGAAAGAGTTCCGGGACTTATTGCAGGTCAGGAAATTGAAATGCCTACATCTTCAGGTGAAGGTACAAGACTTATCTGTGAAGCAGTTAAAAACGGTACTCTTGACGAAGCAATTCTTGATGCTGCTTGTGACAAGATTATTGAAATGACCAAAAAGGCTGAAAAAGTTCTCGGTGACTATACATACGACAGTGACGCTCACCATAATCTTGCTCGTGAAATCGCAGGTCAGTGTATGGTTCTTATGAAGAATGACAACAATGTTCTTCCGCTTAAGAAAGATGCAAAGATTGCTGTTATCGGTGAAATGGCTCATACACCTCGTTATCAGGGTGCAGGTTCATCACTTATCAACCCAATTAAGCTTGATTCAGCTTACGAGACAATGAAAGAAATGGAAATTAACTTCTCATTCGCACCTGGTTATACTCTCAAAGGCAAGAACAAGAAAGAAATGGATATGGTTGTTGAAGCAAGAAACAAGGCAAAAGATGCTGATGTTGCTCTTGTATTTATCGGTCTTACTGACGATTACGAAACAGAAGGCAACGACAGAAGCCACATCAACCTCCCACCTATCCACAACACACTTGTTGAAGAAGTTCTCAAGGTTAATCCTAACACAGTTGTTGTTCTTTCAGGTGGTGCATCAGTCAGAATGCCTTGGGCAGACAAAGTTCCTGCTATCCTTAATATGTTCCTTACAGGTCAGGCTGGTGGCAGTGCTGTTTGCGACATTATCTTCGGTGATGTTAACCCAAGCGGTAAGCTCAGCGAAACATATCCTTATGCACTTGAAGACAACTCAAGTTATAACAATTTCCCCGGCACACCTGTTTCTGTTGAATACAGAGAAGGTATTTATGTTGGTTACAAATACTATGACACAGCTAAAAAGGATGTTGCTTTCCCATTCGGTCACGGTCTTTCATACACAACATTTGAGTACAGTGATGTAAAGGTTTCTGATGATAAAATTAAAGATACTGACACAGTTACAGTTTCATTTAAAGTTAAGAATACAGGTGCTGTTGACGGTGCTGAAGTTGCTCAGGTTTATGTAAGTGACGTCCAGAGCACAATTTATCGTCCTGCTAAAGAACTTAAAGGCTTTAAGAAAATATTCTTAAAGGCTGGGGAAGAAAAAGAAGTTTCAGTTGACCTCTGCAAGCGTGCATTTGCTTATTACAATGTTAAACTCGGTGACTGGCATGTTGAAAGCGGTGACTTCAAGATTCTTGTTGGTGCATCAAGCCGTGACATCAAACTTGAAACTACTGTTTATGTTGAATCAACTGTTGAGGCTGAAGTTCCTGATTATAGCAAGACTGCTCCATCATACTACGGTGCAAACGTTATGAACGTTCCTGCAAATGAATTTGAGGCAGTTTATGGCAAGGAGCTTCCACCATCACAGAGAGATAAGAGTCAGCCTCTTACAATTCTCAATACTCTTGAGGATTCTAAAGACGGTAAGTGGGGCGGAAGAATCAACAGGCTTCTTAACAAGATGCTTGGTACTGAAACAATGGCAGGTGCTGTTGCAGTTCAGACTCCTATTAAGAACTTCATCTCTATGAGCTTTGGTATCTTCAGCCCACAGATGGCAGAAGGACTTCTCATCATCCTTAACGAGGATAAGATGTGGAAAGGCATGAAGATTATCTTAAAGGGTATTCCAAATGCACTTAAAAACCTTGACAAACTCAAGTCAATCTAAACAAATTATTAAATCCCACGGAGAAAACTCTATGGGATTTTTTGTGGATAAAAGAGTTGTAGTCGCATACAATAAATAATGAAAAATTTCCAGTTGACAAAACCTGAATTTTTGCTATAATACCTATTGGAGACTCGGCTTTTATGGAAAGTCTGTCAGGGAGAACGCGTCACCGACTGAAAGCGCGTTTGAGATGAGTAGTAAGCTTGGGAACACTCCGAATGCAATACTAATTTAATATTAAAAGAGGATTTGCAGTTTGCAAATCAATGCGGGTGGCACCGCGGGTATTTTTTAAATTTACTCGTCCCGGGAATATTTTTCGTATTCCCGGGACTTTTTATTTTACTCGGGATAAACTTAGGAGGTAGATAAAATGTACAGAACACTATTCTGTAACGACATCTGTGACAAACACATTGGTCAAACAGTTCAGCTTGCAGGCTGGGTTGATGTTGTCCGTGACCACGGTGGCGTTATCTTCGTTGACATCCGTGACTATACGGGTGTTACTCAGGTTGTTATTCACAATGAAGAGTTGCTTAAAAATGTAAATCGTGAAACTGTTATTTCAGTAAGCGGTATCGTTGAAAAGCGTGACCCTGACACAGTAAACGAAAAAATTGCAACAGGTTATGTTGAACTTGTGGCTAATAGTTTACAAGTTTTAGGTAAGAGTAAAAATATGCTCCCATTTGAAGTAAGAGCTTCAAGACAGAGCAAGGATGAAGTTCGTCTTAAGTATCGTTACCTTGACCTTCGCAATCCTAAAAACCACGAAAATCTTGTAATACGTTCAAAGATTATTCGTCATCTTAGAAATAAAATGGAAGAAAAGAACTTCCTTGATATGCAGACACCAATTCTTACTGCATCTTCACCGGAAGGCGCTCGTGACTTCCTTGTACCGAGCCGTAAGCACCCAGGTAAGTTCTATGCACTTCCACAAGCTCCAC
>JAZSKT010000191.1:0-3058 GCA_045534995.1 Candidatus Fimenecus sp. | reverse complement strand
TAAAGTCAACCTGAGAAAGAGGAGCACAGTTGATGTCAACAACACCATTCTGCACTTCAACACCCTCTGCCTGTAAACTCCACTTGAACTCAAAATCAGCAAGGTCGGTAAAGAGTTTCTTGTTAATAAGAGTAAATTCACCCTTACTCAAATCTTTTTCTTTAACTTTAATTTCACAGTAAACTTTCTTAACCTCAAAGTATGATGGGTGAGGCTTTCTGTCTGCTGTGATAATACCGTTAGCATTGAAATATGTGTTTGAGCCTGTCATAGCAGTTGTGTTAGGAAGGTGAGTATATCTGCCTGGTTCATAAGGCTCAAAGTCAGTACCATAAAGCCACTGGTCACCGTTATCTGTCTTTTTACGGATTGCCTGGTCAACAAAGTCCCAGATATATCCGCCACACATATGGTCATGTGCCTCAAAGTCATCCATATATTCCTGGAAGTTACCAAGGCTGTTTTCCATAGCGTGAGCATATTCGCAAAGAAGAACAGGTCTGCAATAATCTTCTTTCTTGATTGGCTTTGAGTCAGCAGCAAGTGCATTTGCGATATTGTCGTAAAGAGTGATTTCAATAGGCTCTTTGTTGCAAAGCTGTTTCATTGTGCTTTCAACAGGATACATTCTTGAAATAACATCACTCTTTGTAAATGTAAAGTCACCTTCATAATGGAACTGACGAGTGTTGTCGAGTTTGAGTGCAGCTTGCTTCATTTTCATAAAGTTGTCGCCGTCACCAGCCTCGTTACCAAGTGACCACATAAATACGCAAGCGTGGTTTCTGTCACGAAGTACCATTCTTTCCATTCTGTCAACAACAGCGTCTGTCCACATTGGATTATTACCGGGAACGCCTTTACGACGAACACCGTGAGTTTCAAGGTCACATTCGTCCATAACATAGAATCCATATTCGTCACAAAGGTCATAGAAATATGGGTCGTCAGGATAGTGAGATGTACGAATAGAGTTAATATTCGCATTCTTCATAAAGTTTAAATCCTGGTGGTATCTTTCAGTTGGAACTGCCCAACCGTTGTCAGGGTCAAAGTCGTGACGGTTAACACCACGAAGCATTAATGGTTTACCGTTGAAAAGGAATTTTTCGCCGATAATTTCAACTTTCTTGAAACCAAAACGGATACATTTATATGTTGTCTTACCGTCAGCGGTAATGCTGATAAGTAATTTATAAAGATATGGACTTTCAGCAGACCATTTCTTTGGGTTTTCTATAAGTTTGTTAAACTTAAGAGTTGCAGAACCATTAAATTCTGCCTCACCAAGTAAAGTTTTCTCATCACCGTCAATGATTTCAGCCTTAACTGTTGCTGAACCGTTGCCTGCATAATCATTAACTTTGATTTCAAGGCTTGTGTTACTGTCTTTATATTCGCTGTCAAGGTCAGTTGTAATAAAGAAATCACGAACACATTTTTTAGGCTCACAGAAAACATAAACCTCTCTGTAAAGACCGCAAAGAAGCCACATATCCTGATTTTCAAGATATGCACCGTCAGAGAAACGGTAAACCTTAACTGCAACTCTGTTTGAGCCTTTACGAGCAAACTTTGTAATATCAAATTCGTGAGGAGTCATTGAACCCTGTGAATAACCTACAAACTCACCGTTGAGATAAACCTCAATAGCAGATTTTGCAGCACCAAAGTGCATAAAGATTTCCTGACCGTCAAAATTTTCAGGCATATCGAAATCTCTTACATAAATGCCGATTTCCTGCATTGTGTGGTCAATTGACGGAATCTTAGCTTTACTTCTGCTGATAGCACGACAGTATGTAGATGCATAATAGTATGGATAGCTTTCAGTATCCTGACCAATCTGCCATACTGACGGAACTTTTATATCACGCCAGAATGATGCGTCAAAACTGTCCTTATAAAAATCTGTCGGACAATCATTAAGCCCTCTCTGCCAATGAAATTTCCATGTGCCGTTAAGAGTCATTTTTGTTTTAGGTTTAACACGGTTTAATGCGTCAGCCTCATTGTCATAAGAAAAGGCGATAACGTGACCGTCTTCCTTATTCTTTTTGATGATTGCGGGATTTTCCCAATCGTATTTGTAATTTCTCATATTTTCCCTCCAACTATAATATCGTTGAATTATTCACTTTTTGATGCAAGGTATTCCACAAATTGTTTTGCCGTTCTTGGACTTCTGCCACCATTACGAAGTGCAAAAGCCTCTGCCGAAATGGACAATTCTTCCTTTGCCATACTTATATTATACTGCATAGCAAGGTTTTCTACAATAGATAAATATAAATCTTTATTAGGTTTTGAGAAAGTTATTTTCAAACCGAATCTTGCAGAAAGACTCATAACTTCCTGAATTGTATCCTGAAGGTGAATATCATCACCGTTTCTGTCGCTGAAATTCTCTTTTACAAGATTCCTTCTGTTGCTTGTGGCATAAATTGCAAGATTGTCTGTTTTACCTGCAACGCCACCTTCAAGAATTGCTTTTAATGCACCGAAATCACTGTCGTTTGTGGAAAAACTCAAATCGTCGATAAAGATAATGAATTTCAAAGGATTGTCAGCAAGTTTTTCAATAACATCAGGTAATGAGTATAACTGATTTTTCTTGATTTCAATAAGGCGAAGTCCTTTGCCCCAATACTCATTGACAATAGCCTTTATTGTACTGCTCTTGCCACTACCTGCATCACCATAAAGAAGAACATTGTTGCAAGGTTTACCTTGAAGTAATGCCATTGTGTTGTCAATAACCTTTTGTCTTTCCATTTCATATCCACTCATTTGGGAAAGACGCTGTGGGTCAGGATATTTAACAGGCATAATCTCATTATCCTTATATAAGAACATTTTGTGTGTGGCATAAATGCCATAACCTGTTGTCTTTATGTTCGAAATCTTTTTAATGTATTCATCCTTAACGGAAAGACTACTGTTTTTCCATTCGGGAAGATAAATATCCGTATTGATTATTGACTTTATATGGTCACAAGTGATTTTTGTAAGCTCCTCAAAAAAATCTGCCTCGTTTTGGAGTGTTTTGTGAAGCAGT
>JAZSKT010000031.1:0-2726 GCA_045534995.1 Candidatus Fimenecus sp. | reverse complement strand
ATATCTTTTCTATGAGTCATAACCTCTGAAGCAGCTATATTATTAAAGTCAAATTCGTTTTCGATCCTCTCCTTTTCGCCAACTTCAATAGTTCCTTTTTCTTCTCCTAAATCAACCATCATACGAATTTCTTCTTCAGTAACAACCTCTTCATCAGCATGAGGGTCAATACCCATAAGTCTTAACACGCCATTTGTTGAAAATGCAAGAAATCTTACAATAGGTTTTGTTACTTTTGCAACGAAAACGAGAACTGGTGCAGCCATAAATGCCATTTTTTCAGGCTTACTCATAGCAACTTTTTTCGGTACAAGTTCACCTAAAACAAGTGAGAAATATGACATAATCAATGTGATTACAACAGTTGAAAAACCGCTGATAATACCAACAGGGATTACATCAACAACAGGTGTTTTTGCTATTGCATTTGAAAGCATTTCTGCAAATGACTGTGCAGCAGTAGCAGATGTTAAGAAACCTGCCAAAGTAACACCAATCTGGATTGTTGACAAGAATGAGCTTGTGTTTTCAGTAAGCTTTTTAATCTGTTTTGCTTTTTTGTTACCCTGCTCAGCCATTTTATCAATTTTGTTGTCATTGAGGGTAACGATTGCCATTTCTGACATTGAAAAGAATGCATTGACAAAAATCAACGCAAAAAGGGTTACTATTTTAATAATAATACTCCCAGGGTCCGTGCCCATGTGACAAAACCGTCCTTATAAATGATATAGAGATATTTATAAAATATCAGTATGTATTTTATAATAAAATATGTATTTCGTCAAGTATGGTAGAAAATAGTTAATTTGTTGTTTGCAGTCTATTCATCCAAATCATACAAAAATTGGTTAAAATTTTATCAAAGTTCGTCATTTTTTAAGGTTAAATCTATTTACTTTTTGCAACAAAAGTGTTATTATTCTATGTGTGCGAATATGCATACTTATTTAATATTTAATTCCATTAAGGAGGAAATACAAAATGGCAGACAAAAAGACACCCATAGTTAGACAAAAGAAAACTATGGACGGTAATACTGCTGCTGCTCACGTTTCTTACGCGTTTACAGAAGTAGCTGGTATTTACCCAATCACACCATCTTCACCTATGGCTGACTACGTTGACCAGTGGTCTGCACAGGGAAGAAAGAACATTTTTGGCACACAGGTTCGTGTTGCTGAAATGCAGTCAGAAGCAGGTGCAGCAGGTACTGTTCACGGTTCTCTTGCAGCAGGTGCTCTCACAACAACTTATACAGCTTCTCAGGGTCTTCTTCTTATGATTCCTAATATGTATAAGATTGCTGGTGAACTCCTTCCTTCAGTTTTCCACGTATCAGCTCGTTGCGTAGCTTCACATGCTCTTAACATCTTCGGTGACCATTCAGACGTTTATGCTTGTCGTCAGACAGGTTTCGCAATGCTCGCTGAAACAAATACACAGGAAGTTATGGACCTTGGTGCTGTTGCTCACCTTGCAACTATCGAAAGCCGTGTTCCATTCCTCAACTTCTTTGACGGTTTCCGTACATCTCATGAACTTCAGAAGATTGATATCTGGGATTATGAAGACCTTAAGGAAATGACAAATATGGATGCTGTTAATGCATTCAGAAAGCATGCTCTCAACCCAGAACGTCCTGCAACTCGTGGTTCACACGAAAACGGTGACATCTTCTTCCAGCACAGAGAAGCTTGTAATACATATTACGATGCTACTCCTGCTATCGTTGAGAAGTACATGAACAAAGTTAACGAAAAGCTCGGTACAGATTACAAACTCTTCAACTACTATGGTGCTCCTGATGCAGAAAGAGTTATCGTAGCAATGGGTTCAATCTGTGACGTTGCTGAAGAAGTTATCGATTACCTTACAGCTAAGGGTGAAAAAGTTGGTCTTGTTAAGGTTCGTCTTTACAGACCATTCTCAGCTAAAGCATTCGTTGACGCTATCCCTGAAACAGCTAAGAAGATTGCTGTTCTTGACAGAACAAAGGAACCTGGTTCAATCGGCGAACCTCTCTTCCTTGACGTAATCGCAGCTCTTAACGAAATGGGCAGAACAGCTAAAGTTTGTGGCGGTCGTTACGGGCTTGGTTCAAAAGACACACCTCCATCAAGCATCTTTGCTATCTTTGAACACCCTAACAATGAAACTCCTGCTCGTCAGTTTACTCTTGGTATCCACGACGACGTTACTCACCTTTCACTTGAAGAAAAGGCTGCTCCAAACACAGCTGCTGAAGGCACAATCGAATGTAAATTCTGGGGTCTTGGCGGTGACGGTACTGTTGGTGCTAACAAAGACTCTATCAAGATTATCGGTGACCATACAGACAAGTATGTTCAGGCTTACTTCCAGTATGACTCAAAGAAAACAGGTGGTATCACAATTTCTCACCTTCGTTTCGGCGACAGCCCAATCAAGAGTCCATACTACATCAATAAGGCTGACTTCGTAGCTTGTCACAACCCATCTTATGTTGAAAAAGGCTTCAAGATGGTTAATGACGTTAAGCCAGGCGGTGTATTCCTTATCAACTGCCAGTGGAATGCTGAAGAACTCAGCGCAAAGCTTAACGCTGAAACAAAGCGTTACATTGCAAACATCAACATTCAGCTCTACACTGTTAACGCTATTGACCTTGCTGCAGAAATCGGTCTCGGCAAGGGAACAAATACAATTCTCCAGCCTTCCTTTTTTGCACTTGCGGAGGTTCTTCC
>JAZSKT010000167.1:0-11169 GCA_045534995.1 Candidatus Fimenecus sp. | reverse complement strand
ATTTATATTCTACTATATTTTGTGGTTTTTGCAATAGTAAATCGACAAAAAAATAAATTTTAGTTAAAAGCGTGTTCAATGGTTATTACAACAAAATATCTTTCGTCTATTTTGCTCAATTTATCCTCAATTGCCTTTATTATTTCACTGTTATTAAGATGAAATTTATGAGGTGCTATTAAATCAAAAATCAAATTTGTATGAGTAGGACCGTCAACAACTCTGAAATCGTGAATAGACATTTCATCCGAAATTTCCTTCACAATGGAAATTGTCATTTCGCGAAGTGAGTTAACTCTTTCATCATCCGTCACAATAGGGTCGGTATGTATTGAAATCACAATTCCGTATTCGTTGAGAATATCTCGTTCGGCAAGGTCAATAATATCGTGGATTTCCATAATGTCATCCTGGGAAGAAACTTCCGCATGTGCTGATGCGAATTTTCGTCCCGGACCGTAATCGTGAATAATCATATCGTGAACTCCAACGATTTTGTCATAAGAGAGGATTTTCTTTTCAATTTCTTCAGTAAAAGATTTATCGGCAGGTTTACCTAAAAGGTCAGCCATTGTTTCTTTTAGAATATTAAACCCTGCAAGGAAAATAAACCCTGCAACAATAACGCCTAAATATCCGTCAATGCTGATATCCGAAAATGCAGAAACGACAATGGCGATAAGAGCAACACCTGTTGCAAGACAATCGCTGAAACTATCCTTCATAACTGCCATCATAGGTGCAGAATTGATTTTTTCACCAAGTTTTTTATTGAAAAGTCCAAGCCAAAGCTTTGCCAGAATACTGACTATAAGGATAATCAAAGAAATCCAGTTGAATTTTACGGGAACAGGGTTGGTAATCTTATCAACAGAACTTTTAAATAATTCAATACCCATGAGCAAAACAACAAAGGACACAGCAAGAGCAGAAATATATTCAACTCTGCCGTGACCATAGGGATGGTCTTTGTCAGCAGGTTTTGCAGAAAGTTTTACACCGATAAGCGAAATTATTGACGAACCTGCGTCTGATAGGTTGTTTATGGCATCAGCGGTTACAGAAATACTGCCGGAAACAACTCCGGCAAAGTATTTTGATATTGCAAGTATAATGTTGACAATTATTCCCGTGATACTGCCCAATGTTCCATAGGCTTCACGAACTCTCAGATTACCTGTGTTTTCGTGGTCACGGATAAAAAATCTAATTAGAATTTTTTGCATTTAAAAGTACCTCTTTACCGTCTTCACCTAAAATTCCCCAAAGACCTAAAGTAGTAAGGCTAAGCCACATATCAGATACCTGTCGCGATGTCCATTCAGGATGTTCAGTGAACCAACAAGATATAAGGCCCATAAAACCGTATTTATTGAAATTATATGCATAATCGTATTTTGTATCATCCATATTCGGGAAAATGTTCTTGAATATGTCATAAACTTTTTCATTGAAACATTCACCGAGTTTATATGCAAACTGTGCATCACCGTTAATACCGAGAAAAGTTGAATAAAGGTCCTTATGTTCAGCAAAGTGATTACAGAAATCCTCGCAGATTTCAACAGGGTGCTTTAAAAGCTCTTTACTTGTATACGAAGAAAGTTTAGCAATGAAATTTTCATAAAGTTCATTTTCAAGAGATTCAACAAGGTCATAAACATCCTGATAATGTAAATAAAAAGTTCCTCTGTTGATTTCAATATGGTCAGTTAATTCTTTGACCGTGATTTTATTAATACTTTTTGTTTCTGCCAAAGCAACAAGACCTTGTCTGATAAGCTTTTTGGTTCGTTTTACACGGCTATCGTTGTTATTTGCTGCCATATTATCATCTCCAATAAAATATTGTAGTCATTGTATCATCTTAATGTTCAATAATCAACACTTGTCTATTATTTTTTTGAAAAAATTTACTATTTATTAAAAATATTGTCTATAAATAATATAGCAATATCTTCTTTTATATGGTATAATTCAGTATGTAATCAGAAAATTTATGGTATTAATTTTAAGGAGTGAAAGGAATGCCATTTATTGAGTTTAAAAAGGTATCTAAAATATATAAAACCGGAGAAATTGAGATAAAAGCAGCCGATTCAATAAGTTTCCCCATTGAAAAAGGTGAGTTTGTCGTAATTGTAGGCCCATCAGGTGCAGGTAAAACCACAGTTCTTAATATGTTGGGCGGAATGGATAAGCCAACGTCAGGTGTTATCAATGTTGATGGGACAGATATTGCTCAATTTAATGAAAAACAACTGACAACTTATCGTCGTGATGATGTGGGATTTGTTTTTCAGTTTTATAACCTTGTGCCAAACCTGACAGCATACGAAAATGTTGAATTGGCAACACAGATTTGTAAAAATCCTGTTGATGCAGAGGTTATTCTCAACGAAGTTGGATTAGCAAGCAGAAAAGACAGCTTCCCGTCACAACTTTCAGGCGGTGAGCAACAGCGTGTGTCAATCGCACGAGCATTGGCGAAAAATCCAAAACTTATGCTTTGCGATGAGCCTACGGGTGCTCTTGACTACATAACAGGTAAGTCGATTCTTAAGCTTTTGCAGGATATGTGTCGTGAAAAGGGTATGACGGTAATTGTTATCACTCATAACTCAGCGCTTATGCCTATGGCTGATAAAATTATTAAAATCAACGACGGAAGAATTGAAAGAATTCTTATAAACGAAAATCCAACATCTGTTGAAAAGATTGAATGGTAAAGGATAACATCAAATATGACTAAATCACTAAGAAAAGATTTCAGAAGAGAAATCAAAAGAAGTATCAGTCGATTTATCTCGATTATGCTTATAGTAGCTCTCGGTGTTGCCTTTTATTCAGGTGTCCGTTCTACTATGCCGACAATGCATATGACAGCCGATGCGGTGTATGATAAAGAAAATCTTATGGATATTCGTATCGTTGGTACTTTGGGACTTACAAAGAACGATATAGAAGCGTTAAAAACCATTGAAGGTGTAAAATCAGTTGAAGGTTCATATACAACTGACTTTGTATGTATTGTAAATTCAAAAGAAGTAGTTACAAGAGTAATCTCATCACCAGAAAATATAAATGGGATAAACGGAGTTGAAGGAAAGTCACCACAGAAATATGACGAATGTCTTGTGAGCCGTGAATTTTTGGCAGAAACGGGACTGAAAATCGGTGACAAATTAACTTTGTCAACAGGTACAGATACGCCTGTATCAGATACTCTCTCAACGGATACTTATGAAATTGTAGGTGTTTGTTCATCTTCATATTTCCTTAACGGTGACGTGGGAACAAGTAATGTGGGTGACGGTACGGGAGACGGATATATCGTAATTCCACGACAGGCTTTTGTTTCAGATGCATTTACGTCAATTTATCTTACGGTTTCAGGTGCAAAAGAGCTTAACTGTTACAGCAGTGAGTATGAAAACCTTGTGAACGATGTTGTGGCAAAAATTGAACAAATAGCAGACAGACAGTGTAACATTCGTTATGCGGAAGTCCTCTCAACGAGTGATGAAAAACTTCAAGAGGCGAGAGATGAATATTCAGAGTCGCAAATCGTTGTGGAAGAAGAACTTCAGAAAGCAGCTGAAGAACTTGCACTGCATGAGCAGATGATTGAGCAGAGTAAACAGGAATTCCATTCAAACGTAGAATTATTGGAAAATGCCGAGGAAAACCTGCCCATCATTCAGCAACAGGTTGCAGAAGCAGAACAGGCTATCGCTGATGGTGAAGAACAGATTAAAAATTTAAAAAAGACTTTTGAAGATACAAGACTTGCATTGGAAGATGCCAAAGCAGACCTTGAGGAATTACAGAATGACCCCGATGCCGATGTTGAACAAATACAGATGGCAACTTATACTATAACTACTCTGGAAATGGCATACAACTATGGACTTGAGGAAATATCAACAAGAGAAAAGCAGATTGAACAAGGAAAAAAAGAGCTTATTGAAGGAAAACTCGCTATAAGTCAGTTGCAGGAGGCAATTGCAAATAAAGGAGCTCTTGACGATGCACAGCAAGAGATAATAAGTGCTGATGCAATGCTTAAAGATGCCCGAGAGCAGTATGAAATAAGGAGTCAGGATGCATGGGCTGAGTTAGCTGATGCCGAAGCAAAACTTCAGGAAGCAGAACGCAAAATAACGGAAATGGAAGTTCCTGTGTGGCATGTGCTTGACCGACAGAGTATAGAATCATATATGAGTTATATAACAGACTCAGACAGTATCGGTGCAATCGGCACAGTTTTCCCAATGATTTTCTTTATGGTTGCGGCACTTGTCAGTCTTACAACCATGACAAGAATGGTTGAAGAAGAAAGAATACAGATTGGTACATTAAAAGCATTGGGCTACGGAAAAGTGGCAATTATGTCAAAGTATCTTCGTTATTCAGCCCTTGCAAGTGTGCTGGGAAGCATTATTGGTGCTCTCGTAGGTGAATTGTCAATTCCACCAATTGTTATAACGGCTTACAGAGCAGTTTATTATAATTTAGGTGACAATATTATTCACCTTAATGTATGGTATGCTTTAAGTGCAGGTGTTGTGGCAATACTCTGTACAACAATTTCAGCATTTATTGCGTGTCACCGTTCACTTCGTAGTGTTCCGTCAGAGTTAATGCGACCTGCAGCGCCAAAAGTCGGTAAACGCACATTGCTTGAAAGAATCGGATTTATCTGGCAACGACTTAATTTTGGTCAGAAGTCAGCAATACGAAACCTCTTCCGTTACAAAAAGCAGTTCTTTATGACACTTTTCGGTGTGAGTGGATGTATGGCACTTCTCATTGTGGGACTTGGAATACGTGATTCAATTTCTTCAATGACCGAAAAACAATACGGTGAAATCTTTAATTATACGGGAATTGTCAGTGTTGATACAAATATTACACGTGCTGAACGCAGAGAGATGCTTTCTGACATCACAGATGTTCCGAGTATGGAAGGATATATTCAGGCAAACCGAAAAATAATTTCAGCATCTGCACAATCTTCTACCGAAATCAATGATGAAAAGAACGCATATCTTATAGTCCCTACCGAAGTTGAAATCTTCCCTGCAGCTGTAACGCTGAAAGAAAGAACAGGTGACAAAAAAGCAATAAGTCTTTCGGATGACGGTGTTATTATTACAGAAAAATATGCTGATTTGCTTGATGTTCAGGTTAATGACAGTATTTATCTGAAAATTGATGAGTCAACGGTTACACCAACAGAAGTCAAGGTTCTGGGTATTGCCGAAAACTACATTTTTAATTATGTTTATATGACCCCCGGTCTATATAAAACATTGTATAATATTGAACCTGAATTGAATATCCTGATGATAAAAACAAACGGTACACTAAACGAAGATAATCTTAAAACAGCACTTTCATATATTGACGGTGTAAATTCGGTAACAACAAGCACAGATGAAATTGAAGAACTTAATAAGGTGGTAAGTAATCTGTATTTTGTTATCATTTTAATGGTTGTATCTGCAGCAATACTTGCATTCGTTGTTCTATATAACCTTAACAATATCAATATTACGGAACGCAGACGTGAACTTGCTACATTCAGACTTTTAGGTTTTTACAATAAAGAGTTGGCATCCTACGTTTATCGTGAAAATATGATTCTCACACTTTTGGGTATTATACTTGGTATTGTAATGGGTATAATCCTTCATCAGTTTGTAATGATTACAGTAGAAACAGACGTATATATGTTTGGCAGAGAGATAGAACCATTAAGCGTGTTAATTGCAATAATCCTGACGGTAATCTTTACAATTGTTGTTAATATAATTACTTATTTCAGTCTTAAAAAGATTGATATGGTAGAATCACTTAAGAGCGTTGAGTAAGTTTGTAGGGGTCGGCGTCCTCGACGACCCAAAAATATAAATTATAGGAGTAAAAAATTATGTTTCATCAGTTAAATGCACCTGTTGCAGGTGATATGATTGCAACAGTAAAAACAAATATGGGAGAAATTAAAATCAAGCTTTTCCCTGAATTCGCACCAAAGGCAGTTGAAAATTTTACAACTCATGCTAAAAACGGATATTACGACGGACTTATTTTCCACCGTGTTATCAATGACTTTATGATTCAGGGCGGTGACCCTAACGGTACAGGCACAGGCGGACAGAGCATCTGGGGACACGCCTTTGAGGATGAGTTCACAGGTGAGCTTCATAATCTTCGTGGTGCTCTTTGTATGGCAAATGCAGGACCAAATACAAACGGCAGTCAGTTCTTTATCGTTCAGGCTAAAGAATGCCCTGAAGATTTGCTTGAACAGATGAGAATGGCAGACGAAAGAGTATTCCCAACAGAATGTATCGAAGCATACGAAGAAATTGGCGGAACACCTTGGCTTGACTTCCGTCATACAGTTTTCGGTCAGGTATTTGAGGGAATGGATGTTGTTGACGCAATTGCAAAAGTTCCTGCAGATTACTTCAACAACAAACCAAAAGAAGATGTAGTAATAGAAACAATTATTATAGAATAAATAAATAGGGCAGGGGAAACTCTGCCTTTTTTGGGGAAATATTATGTTATTTAAAAACATCTCAATCATCAACGAAAACCTTGAAATACAAAACAATATGTTTGTTGGTATAAAGGACGATAAAATCGACTATATAGGAGTAGTAAAACCACACGGAAACTATGGTGAAGAATATGACGGTAAAGGTAAAATCCTATCATCAGGTTTTGTTAACCTTCACACTCATTCACCGATGACTTTACTTCGTGGTTATGCTGAAAATTTGCCTCTTGACCGTTGGCTTAATGAAAAGGTTTTTCCTTTTGAGGACAGACTCAACTGTGACAGAGCCTATTACGGTACAATGCTTTCAATAGCAGAAATGTTAGCCTGTGGTACAACATCATTTACCGATATGTATTTCTTCGGTGACGGTGTTATGAAAGCGGTAATCGACAGTAAGGCAAAGACCAATTTTGGTCGTTCAATCGTGTCATTTGTTGATGAGGATATTACTGCAAATGACAGATTCCAAGAGGGTATTTATCTTGCTGAAAAATATCATAATACACAGAACGGCAAGATTAAAATTGATATGAGCCTTCACGCGGAATACACAAACCGACTTTCTATCATCGAACAGTTTGGTGAGTTTACAAGCGGTAAAGATTATATAAACCATATTCACCTTTCCGAAACAAAGGCTGAACACGAAAATTGTAAGGCAAAATACGGAAAAACTCCTGCAAGACTTTTCTACGATGCAAAGGTGTTCAATAGTCCGACAATTCTTGCTCATTGTGTATGGGTTGATGACGAAGATATGGACATTTTTGCAGAAAATGGCGTTACTGTTGCCCATTGTCCTGCAAGTAACCTGAAACTTGGCAGCGGTGTCTGCAACACTTACAAAATGCTTCAAAAGGGTGTAAATATTGGTATCGGTACAGATTCTGCCGCAAGTAATAACGGACTTGATATTATGCGTGAAATGTATCTTGCTGCACTCTTACCAAAAGGCACAAATAATCAGGCAGATATCGTAACACCACAGGACGTATATAAAATGGCGACAGTAAACGGCTATAAGGCACAGGGCAGAATGGATTGTGGCGAAATAAAAGTTGGTAACAAAGCCGATTTAATCATAATTGATATGACAACACCGAATATGTACCCTGATTTTGATATTCTCAACAATATTGTTTATTCAGCAAATAAGAGTAATGTTGTGCTCACTATGGTTGATGGCGAAGTTCTCTATAAAAATGGTGAATTTACAACAATTGATGTGGAAAAAATGGGATATGAGGTCAGCAAATTAGTTCGTGAAGTTGTAAATGAGGTGAATTCATAATGATTACTAAAGCAGTTGAATTTATTAAATCAAAAATTACAGAAACTTACGAAATCGGCATTATTTTAGGTAGTGGTTTAGGTACTTTAGGTGAAAAAATCGAAAACCCGCAATTTGTGGATTACGCAGACATTCCCGATTTTCCTGTTTCAACAGCACCGGGACACGTGGGCAGATTTGTATTCGGCACATTAAACGGTAAAAAAGTTATGTGTATGCAGGGCAGAATTCACCTTTACGAAGGCTATCCTGTGGAAAATGTTGTAATGCCTATTCGTGTTATGAAAATGATGGGTGTAAAAAAACTTATCGTAACAAATGCTGCAGGTGGCATAAACGAAAGTTTTAATGTGGGTGACATTATGGTGATTACCGACCACATTAATTTCACAGGCAAAAACTGTCTTATTGGTAAAAATGATGACCGTTTCGGCGTTCGTTTTCCTGATATGAGTTTCGGCTATTCACCTGACCTTTCAGATGTTGCATTTAAGTGTGCCCAAAAGCTTAATATGAAACTTCAAAAAGGTGTCTATATCGGCTGTACAGGACCAAGTTACGAAACACCTGCCGAAATCCGTGCATTCAGAGTCCTTGGTGCGGATGCGGTTGGTATGTCAACTGTTCAGGAAGTTATCGCTGCAAACCATTGTGGTATAGACGTGCTTGGATTTTCACTTATTTCCAATAAAGCAGCAGGACTTTCAGGGGAGCGACTTACTGAAGAAGAAGTCCTTACAATCGGCAGACAAAAAAGTGAGGAAATGCAAAGCCTTATTACTGAAATTGTGGGTGAATTTTGATGTCATTTTTAAATGGTGCAACAGTTGGCTTTGATACTGTCAATAACAAGGCAGTATTTATTGACCAGACTCTTTTACCAAATGAATATAAAGAAGTTTTCACAGACGATTACAATGGAATTTTTGACGCCATAAAGTTTTTAAAAGTTCGCGGTGCACCTGCCATAGGTGTTTTTACTGCAATTTCATTGGCGGTGCTTATGAATAAAAGCAACGCTGTTACATATGAAGAATTGTTCGAAGAACTTAAAAAATATTCAGAAAACCTGATTTTGTGCAGACCAACTGCAGTAAATCTTAAATGGGCAACAGAAGAAATGCTGAAAACAGCAGAAATCTGTAATGCCGATAACTTCAGAGAAACCCTTACAAATAAGGCGCTGAAAATAATTGAAGATGATATTTCAGTCTGCCGAAAAATCGGTGAATATGGTGCAGAAATTCTCAAAAACTGCAATTCAATTCTCACTCATTGTAATGCAGGTCGCCTTGGTACCGTAAAGTATGGTACAGCACTTTCACCTGTATATGTGGCAAAAGAGCAAGGACATAACATAAAGGTCTTTGCAGACGAAACAAGACCACTTTTGCAGGGCGCAAGACTTACTGCATTTGAACTTTGTGATGCAGGTGTTGATACAACAGTAATCTGTGACAATATGGCTTCTTTCGTTATGAAGAACGGACTTGTTGATGCTGTTTTAGTAGGTTGTGACAGAGTGGCACTCAATGGTGATGCTGCTAATAAAATCGGTACAAGTGGTGTGGCAATTCTCGCAAAGCACTATAATATTCCGTTTTATGTGTGTATGCCGTTTTCAACATTTGATAAGAACATAAAAACAGGTGAAGACATTGTAATCGAAATGCGTGACGGTAATGAAATAGGGGATATGTGGTACGGAAAAAAGATGGTTCCCGAAAAAGCAAAAACCTTAAATCCCGCATTTGATGTGACCGAAAGTTCACTCATAACTGCATTTATTACTGAAAAGGGTATAATCACCCCTGACCAAATCAAAAACATATTTTAAATGTAAAATCCCCATATGTCTCTTGAAATAACAAGGGATTTATTGTATAATAGTATTGTTAAAATTTTGTCAGAGTTTTCTGACTTTGGAGGTAAATTATTATGGCAAACAGATTTGTACTTAATGAAACATCTTATCACGGTAAAGGCGCTATCAGTGCTATTGCTGATGAAATCAAGGCAAGAGGCTTTAAAAAGGCTTTTGTATGCTCTGACCCTGACCTTATCAAGTTTGGTGTTACAAAAAAGGTGACAGATATTCTTGACGGCGCAGAAATCGCATACGAAATCTATTCAAATATTAAACCAAATCCAACAATTGAAAATGTTCAAACAGGTGTTGAGGCATTCAAAAATGCTGGAACAGACTGTATCGTAGCAATCGGTGGCGGTTCATCAATGGATACTGCAAAAGCTATCGGTATCATTATCACAAACCCGGAATTCGCTGATGTTCGCTCACTTGAAGGTGTTGCACCAACAAAGAATCCTTGTGTTCCTATTATTGCAGTTCCAACAACAGCAGGTACAGCAGCTGAAGTTACAATTAACTATGTTATTACTGATGTGGAAAAAGACAGAAAAATGGTTTGTGTTGACGTTCACGATATTCCGGTTGTTGCAATCGTTGACCCTGATATGATGGCTACAATGCCAAAGGGACTTACAGCAGCAACAGGTATGGATGCTCTTACTCACGCTATTGAAGGTTACATCACAAAGGGTGCTTGGGAACTTTCAGATATGTTCCATATCAAGGCTATTGAGATTATCGCAAAATCACTTCGTGGTGCAGTTGATAATACAGATGAGGGCAGAGAAGGTATGGCTCTCGGTCAGTATGTAGCAGGTATGGGCTTTAGTAATGTAGGTCTTGGTATTGTTCACTCAATGGCTCATCCACTTGGTGCTCTTTATGACACACCACACGGTGTTGCAAATGCGATTATTCTTCCAACAGTTATGGAATATAATGCTCCTGCAACAGGTGAGAAGTACAGAGATATTGCAAAGGCTATGGGTGTAGCTGGTGTTGATGCTATGAGCCTTGAAGATGCAAGAAAGGCTGCAATTGATGCTGTTAAACAGCTTTCAGTTGATGTCGGTATTCCAACTGACCTTAAGGAAATCGTTAAGGCAGAAGATGTTGACTTCTTATCACAGTCTGCATTTGACGATGCTTGTCGTCCGGGTAACCCAAGAGATACAAGTGTTGCAGAAATCAAAGAACTTTATCTTTCACTTATGTAATTCAATATTTACACAGTAGGGCGGGGTCTTAACCCCGCCGTTTTTTATGTGTAAAACAAATTTGAATTTGTCTAACTCTATTTTAAATTGTATTTTATTAAAAATCGACCATCAAACAATGTAGGGGCTCACGACCACGGTAGCCAGAAAGTTCCAAAGTGTGCGATAAAACTTTTTTCGGGCGATTCATGAATCGCCCCTACACTCTGCATTTATC
>JAZSKT010000151.1:0-8950 GCA_045534995.1 Candidatus Fimenecus sp. | reverse complement strand
ATGCTCAGGAATGTTTTGAAGGACTTAAGGCTTACCGTTGTGCGGACGGAAGTGTACAGCTTTTCCGTCCTGACAAGAAGGCTGAAAGAATGCAGTCAACTCACGTCAGACTCTGTATTCCACAGATTCCTGTTGCTGACTTCGAAGACGCAGTTAAAGCTCTCGTTGCAGTTGATAAGGATTGGGTACCATCAGAGCCAGACACAAGCCTTTATATCAGACCTTTTACAATTGCTACTGAACCTATTCTCGGTGTTAAAGCATCGGCAAAATATCAGTTTATCATTATCTGCTCACCATCAGGTGCTTATTATGCAGAAGGACTTAATCCTGTTAAGATTTATGTTGAAGAAGAATATGTTCGTGCAGCTCCCGGTGGTACAGGGGCTATCAAGTGTGGCGGTAACTATGCAGCATCGTTGGCAGCAGGTGAAAAGGCTCATAAACTTGGTTATTCACAGGTTCTTTGGCTTGACGGTGTTGAAAGAAAGTATGTTGAAGAAGTTGGCGCTATGAATATTATGTTCAAGCTTGACGGCGAAATCTATACAGCAGCAACATCAGGTACGGTCCTTCCCGGTATCACAAGAATGAGTTGTATTGAACTCCTTAAAAATTGGGGTTATAAAGTAAACGAAGGCAAACTTGCAATTGATACAATTATGGATGCAGGTAAAAACGGCACTCTTGAAGAAGTATTCGGTACAGGTACTGCAGCAGTAATTTCTCCTGTTGGCTCACTCAGATATAAGGATGATGTTGTTGAAATCAACAATTTTGAAATCGGTGAACTTACACAGAAACTTTATGACACTCTTACAGGTGTTCAGTACGGTAAACTCGAAGACACATACGGTTGGACAGTTAAGGTTGACTAATTATAAACACAAAAAAATAAAGGACAGACTTTAAACGGTCTGTCCTTTATTTTTATTTACTTGCTTCTTTCAAGAGTTTCAATATCTTTTCTCTTGAGAAGATATATTTCTTATTACAGAAGTGGCAACAAACCTCTGTCTGTTCATCTTCTGCCATTTCGCGAAGTCCTTCTTCACCTGCACCAATCAATGCCCTTGTAACTCTTTCTGTACTGCAGTCGCATTTGTATTCCACAGTTTGAGTGTCAAGGAGTTGCATAGGAAACTCTGAAAGAACTGTTTTGCAGATTTCTTCGGGAATAAGTCCTTCAGCAAGCATTGTTGTAACAGGTTTAATGCCCTCAAGACTCTTTTCAACAAGTGAAATTGTATCTTCACCTGCAGTAGGTAAAAGCTGAATTAAAAATCCACCTGCTAAAAGTACGTTTTCTGTTTCAGGGTCAACGAGAACACCGAGAGCGCAAACGGTAGGAGTCTGTTCACTTGTGGCATAATAGGCTGTGATGTCCTCTGCAATTTCACCTGAAATAATAGGTGTTTGTGCACAGTAAGGTTCTTTCATACCTAAATCCTTGATAACTGTCAGGAAACCGTCTTTGCCAACAGCACCTGAAACATCAAGTTTACCTTTATTGTTAAGTGGAAGATTAACTCTTGAATCACCGATATACCCTTTAACCTGACCTTTTGAATTTGCAACTGCAACAACAGGGGAGGCAGGTCCGCCACCGCTTATTTTAAGTGTAAGCGTGTCTTTTTCACCTTTTAAAAGCACACCCATCATAGAAGCCCCTGTAATAAGTCTGCCCAAAGCAGCAGAGCAAACCTTTGAGGTGTTGTGGATATTCTGCATTTCCTTAACCATTTCAGTTGAGTTAAGTGCAAGACAGTAGAGAGTACCGTCTTCAGAAATCATTCTTACTAATTCGTTCATTTCAGTTCATCCTTAAAAATAGTTTCAGTTTTTTTACACACAAAAGTTATTCTTTCTGTGGTTTCATTTACAGGTTTTTCGCTGTAATCATCACTTGTTTCAAGAAGTGTGAAGCCACATTTTTTTATTATATCAAGAATATCATCAATATTGTAAATGTATTCAGAAAAGCTTTCGCTGTATCTCTCGTAACATTTGTCATCTTCATTTTTTATGAAAAAGTCAAGGTCAATGACAGTTTTCCCGTTTTCTATATCAAGTGTATTCTGCCACGCACAGTAAACATCATCCATATCATAAATAAAAGTGTTGTTACTAAGAATTTTCTCGTGTTTATATGGTGTGTTCATATCGAAAATAAATATTCCGTTTATATTCATAAAAAGGGACACGAGAGAAAATGCTTTCTCGATTTTCTCTAAACTTTCAATATGATTTATGGTGTCAAGACAGGAAACCGCACAGTCAATAGTGCCGAAAAGGTCAAGTTCTTCAGCCTTTTGGCAAAGAAACATAGCAGAGGACTCCGCTTCATATTTCTTTTCATTTGCCACCATAAGCATATCTTCACTTGCATCTACACCGATAAGGTCATATCCACACTTTTCCAATAAAAATGAAAGAGTGCCCGTTCCACACCCAAGGTCAAGCAAAAGCCCTCCGTCAACACCATTTTTGTGTAACAGAGAGCATACTTTATGGGCGATTTTTTCATATTCAACATTTTCAGTTAAAATGTCATAACTGTAAGAAAAAATACCGTAACTCATTCTTCTACTCTATCAAAAATCTTTTCATATCCGTCAGCACCATACTGAAGTGAACGGTTAACACGGCTGATAGTTGCTGTCGAAGCACCAGTAGCCTTAACAATTTCGTTATAAACCTTCTTGTCAGAAAGCATTTTTGCAACTACGCAACGCTGTGCCATAGCGTGAAATTCAGTTACTGTGCAAAGGTCCTGAAAGAAGTTGTAACATTCATCCTCATCTTTTAATTGCAAAATGCATTTAACAAGAAATTCTGTATTTTCATTTTTAAATTCAATTCCCATTTTTATAAACCTCCAAAGTTTGGGATTATCTCTGTCACCCTATTTCCTTTTACATTTTAACACATTAAAACTTGAAAGTAAAGAGGTTTATCGAATTAAATTACTAAATTAAGTGTAAAATAATTCCCGGAATTACGGCACAGATATACATACTTCCCACAATCTTAAGGTTCTCTTTGAATTTTGTTTTGTCACGGAATAATATTAACAAACCAGCACCCGCATTTGTGCAAAGTCCCGCAATTAAAGCACCAAAACTCAATGTTCCTTCAATATAAAGTTGTGTCAAGAGAATTGAAGAAGCGCAGTTCGGTATAAATCCGATTATTGCAGAGAGTAACGGTTGAAAAACTGAATCTGAAAGTAAAAGGTGAGAGAGTCTGTTCGTTCCCACAAATGCAACAAAAAGGTCGATTAAAATGGTGAATAAAAGTAAAAATCCAAAGACCTTAACAGTGTGGATAAGTGCAGGTCGTAAAACACCGCCGTTTTCTTCACATCCGCAATGGTCGTGCTCACATAAATCGTGGGAATGGTGGTGGAACTTGTGCTTTTTTCTTTCAATAAAGTAAATCACATAACCAAAAATCAGTGCAATTACTATTTTTGTAACAATGAGTTTAAAAACCTCATAACTACCGTTATGAACAGTTGCAAGTAAGATAACTGCTTCGTCAGATGTTGAAAGAAAAACAGCAATAAGTGTACCAAGAGCAATTATTCCGCTTGAATAAAGGTTTGCACACATAACGGAAAATCCGCATTGAGGAATACAACCAAGTAATGTACCGATTAAAGGTCCTGCCAAACCAACACGAGTGAAAAGGTGCTTAATCTTATCCTGTGCCTTGTGTTCAAGAAACTCAATTACAAGAAATGCAACAAACAAAAAGGGGAGTACCTTTAAAGTGTCGATTACTGCATCTGAAAGTACATCAAAAATACTGCCTACTGAATAAATCGGCACTTCTACGTGTGAATGTACATGTAATGAAGTCATTATTCAGCCACCCCACAATGCTTACAAATACCATAAAGAACAGTTTTTGAACCGTCAATTCGGAAATTATGGTCATTAAAAATATGTTGAGAAAGCTTATCGAGAAAATCACATTCAGTATGAATAAGAGTACCGCATGAAGAACATCTCAAATGATAATGATTGTGACAGTTTTCACTTTCAAACTGATAACAACAAGCATTGTTGTCGCCTGAAAAGAATTTTCTTGCCTTATGCTCTTCAACAAGTCGGTCAAGTTGACGGTAAACAGTAGTTCTGCCGATATTGTCGCCATTTGATATGATTTCAAAATACACTTCTTCAGCAGAAAAATGCTTTTGAGGATTTTTCTCTAAAAAATCATAAACTAATTTACTTTGCTTTGTTTCGTAGTTCATTTTTTTACCTTTCGTATCTGAATTTGAAATTCAATTTCAAATTATATAACTGTAAGGCAATTTTGTCAACTTTTATTTTATCGACTTGTTGACTCTATTTTTAGTTTTTTATATAATGAAGAAAATATGACAAAATGAAAGGGAATAGTTATGAGTAAATCGGAAATCAAATTTATATGCGTTGTAATGGCGATTGCCATGTGCCTCACGACACTTACTGCTTGCTCAATTGGAGGTAATGGTGGCTCAACAGAGGATTATGAAATCGTTGTTGATAACACAGGTGCTAATACCGTAACAAAATATGACACAAAAGGTGCATATTCTCTGAATATTGATGCAGGAGATGAAATTCACGATATAAGAGACTTACTTATCGGTGCATTTTTCGAAGACATCAACTTTGCGGCAGTCGGCGGTCTTTATGCAGAAATGGTAGTTAACCGTTCATTTGAGTACACATCTCTTGCACAGGATGATGAGCTTTATCGCTGGTCAGCGGTAAACGGTGCAAAACTTAAGGTTGACTATCTTCCTAATCACTCTCTTAACGAAAACAATCCACATTATCTTATTATCAATAATGCCACAGAGGGTACTGCCGGTGTTGAGAATAAAGGTTTCCTTGACGGAATGAGCATTACAGAAGGCGAAAACTATGATATGTCTTTCTATGCAAAATCAAAGAAAGGATACGAGGGAAATTTCTATGTAAACCTTGCAGTTGACGGTCAAGTTGTTGCAAGTGCTACCATCCCTTCAACATCAAATGACTGGACAAAATATACTGTTACTCTTACACCATCAGTTACAGCACACGAAAAAGTAACTTTGCAGGTGCTTATTGATAATGGTGAAGCATACTTTGATATGATTTCGCTTTTCCCTGAAAATACATACAAGAACAGAGAAAACGGACTCAGAGCTGATATGTGTAAGCTTTTAGAAGAATTTGAGCCTAAGTTCCTTCGTTTCCCTGGCGGATGTGTTATCGAGGGCTATGATTATGCAACTGCATATAACTGGAAAGATTCAATCGGCACAGGTGAAAATGGTCTTCCGCTTGAATTTAACGGTAAATATGGTGATGTTGCTGCAAGAAGACAGGGAACAAACCTTTGGACAAATATTGAACTTACTGATGACCAGTTACCTTGCTTTATGTCTTATGGTTTAGGCTTCTTTGAGTATTTCCAACTTGCAGAGGATATTGGTGCTGTTGGTGTGCCTGTTCTTAATGCGGGTCTTTACTGTCAGGCAAGAGGTAAGGGTGCACTTCCAACAGACAGTATTGAATTTAAGCAGTATGTTCAGGATATGCATGACCTTGTTGAGTTCTGTCGTGGTGACGAGAATACAACTTGGGGTAAAGTTCGTATTGATTTAGGCAGAGAAGAGCCATTCAAACTTAAATACATCTGTATCGGTAACGAAAACTGGGGACAGGATTATTTTGACAGATACTCAATTTTCCTTAAGTCATTCAATGAGGCCAAGGCTAAAAATCCTGAACTTTACGAAGGACTTGAACTTATCTATTCTTCAGGCGTAGATGACGGTATCAGCGGTCAGGATTACCTTGCATCTTATGAATATGCAAAGGCTGAACTTGATAAGATGAGTTCAACTAACGCTTCTGAATTTGCAGCAGCAACTGACCATCACTACTATAATGACCCATCGTGGTTCCTCGAAAATGCAGATTATTATGACGAAGATAATTACAAGAGAAATGTAGAAAATATGACTGACACTATTTACGGTGGTGGCATTAAAGTTTTCCTTGGTGAATATGCTTCATGGAGTAACACACTCAATTCTGCACTTTCAGAGGCTGCATATATGACAGGTCTTGAAAGAAACGGTGACATTGTTGAAATGGCTGCTTATGCACCACTGTTCGGTAACCTTACAGCAACTCATTGGGCACCTGACCTTATCTGGTTCAATAATCATCAGGTGACAGGCTCAATTAACTATTATGTCCAGAAACTTTTCTCTGTAAATCAGGGTTCAGCAGTTCTTAACCACACATTTACAGGTGCAGATGTTCAGGAGAAAACCATTTCAGGTGCAGTTGGTGTAGGTACATGGTACACATCAGCAAAGTTTGATAACCTTATCGTTACAGATAACGAAACAGGCAAAAAACTCGCACACGAAAAGTTCAATACTTTCCTTGCAAAAACAGATTGGAATTTCGCAACTGACGGTAAGTGGAAAGTCAAAAATGGTGCTCTTGTAAATACTACAACTGATATGGCGTACTCAAATACAGGTAGCGTTGCATATTTTGGTGATACAAGCTGGGATAACTACACAATGACCGTTCAGGCTACAAAACTTGAAGGTGATGAGGGCTTTATCATTCCATTCGCAGTTAAAGATGTTGACAATAACATTTTCTGGAATATCGGTGGTTGGGGAAATACAATTTCTGCACTCCAGAAAATTGATGCAGGTTCAAAAACGGATAAGATTGTAGGTACTGTAAAGGATATTACAGTCGAAACAGGCAGAACTTATGAAATTAAACTTGTTATTGACGGGGCAAAGGTTAAAGGCTATATTGACGGTGAACTATACTTTGATTATGATTTCGGTGTTAAGGCTCAGTCAAAGGCTTATACAGTAGTAAGTAACGACGATAACGGTGATATTATAATCAAACTTGTTAATGTAACTGAAAAAGCAAGTGCAGTTGCAGTAAATATCGCTAATGCAGATGTTCAAAATACAGCAGTAATCAATCAAGTAGCAGGTGACTCACTTCAGAATGATAACATTCTTGGTGCAGAAGAAGACTGCATTATGAAAGAATTTACTCTTGACGGATTCTCAAATCAGTTTAATTACACAATGCCTGCATATTCAGTAACATCCATTCGTCTTAAAACAAAATAAAATACAAAAGATAAAATGAAAAAAGAGTACGGAACAAAAATTCCGTACTCTTTTTATCTGTCCAATGTAACAATTATTATTTCTGGTGGGTTGTTAATTCTAAATGGGAATATGCTGTTGCCGATACCTCTGCTGACAATCATATTAGTGTTGCTTTCTGTGTATAATCCTGAATCATATTTAGGAAACAATCCCTGATGCGGAGCAATTAAACCTCCAACTAAAGGTAGTCTAAATTGTCCGCCGTGTGCATGACCTGCAAAAACAACATCTATGTTATTATCAACATAAACATCAAATAGTTCAGGTCTGTGTGATAAAAGTAGTTTAAAGTGTTCATTATTACGGTGTTTTTGAAGTTCGTTGTTTATATATTCTGCATTGTTGGTAACTTCTTTGTAGTCAGGGTCATCAACACCGATTATTTGTATTTCACTTTTATCTTTTTGTAAAAGCATGTTTTGGTTGTGCAGAACAGTAATATTTTCGTTAAGTTCCACATTGTCAATGCGATTTTCCTCGCTGACACGCGCTTCGTGATTTCCCGTGACATAATAAACAGGTGCGATTTTTGATGCGTTGTTTACAAAATCTCTTGCAATTTGTACATTAGTCCGTCTGGAATCAACTATGTCACCTGTAATCACGATTATATCAGGTGAAGCATCTTTTATTGAGGACAATAACTGCTCATTATTATCACCAAATTCAGCATTATGCAAATCCGAAATATGGGCAATTTTATAACCAATAAAATCATCAGGTAACTTATCGCTTTTAACAGTGATTTCGTTAACTTGAATGTTCTTATTTTCATGAATATTCCAGCGTAAAAACAGCACAACAGCAAAGATAATAAAAATGTAAATGACCTTTATTATTTTGAACAGTTTGGATTTTTGCTTCATATTATTTCTCCAATATTTGCTTTCCAAGTGCTTTAAGGCTATCTTCACGGACTTTCTTGGTGAATTTCGTTTCGTCAAGCACCCAATCCCATTCAATCTTAAACCAATCAATTTCAGTCTGTTTTCCGCCGTCCATTTCAATTCTCACTTGCTCAAGGAACTTTTCCCAACGCATTTTGTGGAATGAATTTACAAGGTCGCCGAGCTGTCTGTGAGCATAATCGTGAAGATTACCGTCATCTGAAAGCAATCTGCAATACCATGTTGTAATCAGCGCCTTTGCATTAATCATATAAAGTTCTCTTGTAAAATCATCAAGTTTGTCTGTATATTCTTTTACAGGCTCGATATATGAACTGAATGAAAATTCCTTACTGTTTAGCAACACTCTATCAAGAGTGTCAAGGAGTGAAATAAGCTTTTCACCGTATTCAAGGCAAATGAGATAATCTTTACTCTTGTATGCTGAAACTGTCTTTTTCACAAGTGATGTCAGCTTATTGCAGATAGATTGTCTTAACAAATCAACTGCGTCATAAATATAGCACTCGTTATCTTTGAATTTATCGAAATCTTTAAGGAAAAGCTTAACAGCCTTGTCAAATTCGTCTTTTGAATAAGGAATTTTAACAGTACCTCGTGCAGTAAACATTTTGCTTTCAGGGTCAAGAGGACGACGACATCCCATTGTTTCAGATGCACCAAAACTCAAAGGTCCATTGTCACTACCGTATGCTGTTTTTAAGAGAATTTCCATACATTCGTTGATATACTCATTTTCTTTGCCATATCGACGAATAGCATATTTTTTTGTCCATTCTTTAACATCGTCAATATTTTCCCATATTGTTGAGAAGAAAATATCTGTCACGAT
>JAZSKT010000022.1:0-1545 GCA_045534995.1 Candidatus Fimenecus sp. | reverse complement strand
GGACTTGCAATTTAGGAGTCTATGCAGTACATCAAGTGTGATGTTTCTACAATTTGTATGGGTATGCGAGCAAGTATGGGCGCATTTTTGCTTTCATCAGGTGCAAAAGGTAAGAGATTTGCTCTTCCTAACAGCGAAATTATGATTCATCAGCCTTTAGGTGGTGCTCAGGGGCAGGCATCTGATATTAAAATTGCTGCAGAGCATATCCTCAGAACTCGCGAAAAACTCAATAAAATCCTTGCTGAAAATACAGGAAAACCAATTGAACAGATTGCTCTTGATACAGAGCGTGATAATTGGCTTTCAGCACAGGAAGCAATGGATTACGGTATTGTAGATAAAGTTTTCTATAAGAGATAATAAGGAGTTATTATGGCAAGAGAAAACGATAAAGAAAGAAATGTCAGATGTTCCTTTTGTGGTAAAACACAGGAACAGGTTGATAAGCTTATAGCAGGTCCGGGAGTATATATTTGCGACGAATGTATTGAACTTTGTATGGGTATCATTGATGATAATGGGAACAGAACTCGCAGTAATCCTGGTAAAAAAGTAAAGCTTGAAGAAAAAGTTCTTCCAAAACCACAGGAAATAAAAGCGGCTCTTGATGAATATGTTGTTGGACAGGACGAAGCTAAAAAAGCTTTGAGTGTTGCTGTATATAATCATTATAAAAGAATTTATCACGGTTCTGATGACGGTGTTGAAATTCAGAAGAGTAATGTTGTACTTTTAGGACCGACAGGTGTTGGTAAAACTGTACTTGCACAGACTCTTGCAAAGATTATTGATGTACCATTTGCTATTGCCGATGCAACAACTCTCACAGAAGCAGGTTATGTTGGTGAGGATGTTGAAAATATTCTTTTAAGACTTATTCAGGCAGCAGATTTTGATGTTGAAAAAGCAGAATGCGGAATCATTTATGTTGATGAAATTGATAAGATTGCCCGTAAGAGTGAAAATCCTTCAATTACTCGTGATGTAAGTGGTGAAGGTGTTCAGCAGGCACTTCTTAAAATTCTTGAGGGAACAGTTTCTAATGTTCCTCCTCAGGGTGGCAGAAAACATCCGCAACAGGAATTTATTCAGATTGATACATCAAACATTCTCTTTATCTGTGGTGGCGCATTTGACGGTATTGAGAAAATCGTTGAGAAACGCGCAGGTAATTCCGGTCTTGGATTTGGTGCTGAAATAAAGAATAAAGCACAGTTCCATGAGGAAGATGTATATTCAAAGGTTATTTCTCAGGACCTTGTTAAATTCGGGCTTATTCCTGAACTCGTTGGTCGTGTTCCTGTTATAACTGCTTTGCAGCAACTTTCAAAAGATGATTTAATCAGAATTCTTTCAGAGCCCAAAAATGCACTTTTAAAGCAGTTTAAGGCGTTATTCAATATGGATGATGTTGAACTTGAGTTTACTGATGATGTATTGCGTGCAATCACAGAGCCGACACCTGAAAAGAAAACAGGTGCTCGTGGACTTCGCGGAATTATGGAAAATACTCTTGTGAATATTATGTATGAAACACCATCT
>JAZSKT010000258.1:0-2923 GCA_045534995.1 Candidatus Fimenecus sp. | reverse complement strand
CTGGCAGAAAGTCCTGCAAGAATAAGATATAACCATTGTAATGGTGACATTGGCGTGAAATCAAATATGAGCCACGGTAACGTGACAACACAGGAGAACATTGAAAAGTAAAATACAATCAAAGGACCTTTAAATCCGTTTTGAGTAAGTTTTCGTACATAGGTGTAAGCAAGTCCCGCTGCAAGTCCACCGAGAAAGCCCAAAAGTGCAGGTAAACCCTCAAATGAGAAAGTTGGCTTCATTACAAATAAAGCGCCAATAAAAGCAAGTGTCACAGCAAGGAATTGTTTCCAATTGGCTTTTTCCTTAAGTATAAAAATGGAAAATACAACGGCAAAGAAAGGCGATAATTTGTTAAGCATTGAGGCATCTGCGAGATTTATTTTGCTGACAGCATAAAAATTACAAAGAATACCGAGTGTCCCCGCAACTGCACGGATTAGCAGATACGAGATGTTTTTGCCCTTTGGTAACTCCCAATCGTGATTTTTTGTAATGACCACAAAAGCGAAAATCATAGCCACAGCGTTCCTGAAAAAGCTTTTCTGAATTACAGGTAAATCTCCTGATAATTTCACAAAAAGCCCCATAAGGGCAAAGAAAAAGGCAGAAACAATAATATATATAATTCCTTTGGTCTTGTCATTCTTAATCATTTACAATCACCTTTAACATCTTACCACAAAAAAGTCCCCGTAGCAATAAACTACGGGGATAAATTGCAACTTAAACTTTATTTATCTTCTTTTTCAAGACGTTTTGAATTTTGTCCTGCTGCAAAGTTAACACCTGTATCTTTTGGCTCATCTTCAGTAAACTCATAATCTTTACCGGGAAGAATTGCATTGAGAACAATACCTGCGATAGAAGCACAAGCAAGTGCTGAGAGAGTAATTGTAACATTGCCTACTGCGAATGAAACACCGCCTGTAAGACCGAGTGCAGTAACAAGGATAATAGCAGCAACAATAAGGTTTCTACTCTTTGTAAAGTCAACCTTTGATTCAACAACATTACGAACACCGATAGCAGAAATCATACCGTAAAGAACGAATGAAATACCACCGATAATAGCAGTTGGAAGTGAGTTGATAACTGCTGCGAATTTTGGTGAGAATGAAAGCAAAACTGCAAATACGGCAGCAAGTCTGATAACTTTAGGGTCATAAACTTTTGAAAGTGCAAGAGCACCTGTCTTTTCGCCGTATGTTGTGTTTGCAGGAGCACCAAAGAATGATGCAATTGTTGTTGCAAGACCGTCACCCATAAGTGTTCTGTGAAGACCGGGGTCTTTAATGTAGTTCTTGCCAACAGTAGCACCGATAGCAGAAATATCACCGATATGTTCCATCATTGTAGCAAGAGCAATTGGCATAATACCGATAATTGCACTGATGATAAGACCTTTCTGTGACCAGTCAACACCGAGAATGGTTGCTTCTTTGTGGACAGGAAGACCAATCCAAGCAGCTTCTTTAATAGCTGTAAAGTCGATTGCCCAACCTTCAACCCCAAATCCGTTACCAACGATAAGAGCAACAGCATATGAACCGAGAACACCAAGGAGAATAGGAATAATCTTCGCCATTCCTTTGCCCCAAATGTTGAAAACAACAACGATTGCAAGAGCAATAAGAGCAAGAGGCCAGTTTGCAGCACAGTTGTTAACTGCTGAACCTGAAAGACCAAGACCAATTGCAATGATGATAGGACCTGTAACAACAGGTGGGAAGAAGCGCATTACTTTTTTAACGCCAACAAGCTTGATAATTAAAGCAAGTACAAGGTAAACAAGACCTGCACAAGCAACACCAAGACAAGCATAAGGAAGCATTTCCTTGTTGGCTGCACCATTTTCTGCAAGCGGTGCAACAGCTGCATATCCGCCAAGGAAAGCAAAAGAAGAACCCAAAAAAGCAGGAACTTTAAACTTTGTGATTACGTGGAACAAGAGAGTTCCAAGACCTGCCATAAGAAGAGTTGTTGCAACATCAAGACCTGTAAGAAGTGGAACAAGAACAGTTGCACCAAACATTGCGAACATGTGCTGGAAACCTAAAACAATCATTTTTGGAACGCCTAATTGTTTTGCATCATAAATGCCTGTTTCAGGAATAGCATTCTTTTTAATTTTTGCCATTATAAACAACCTCCAATAACAATAATTGTCATCATTATCATACCACTACATACAGTAATTTTCAAATACAAATAGCACAAAATGTAGAACTTTGTTGATTTGCACGAAAAAAACAAACATCATTTGAGTATTTTGCTGAAATATCAGAATTATATGCAAAAAGAGAAGATATAAAATTATAATTACTTGCTTTTTTTTGTCCAATATTGTAAAATTATGTGAAGATAAATCAAAAGGAGAAGTTATGAGAATATTTTTAGTGTGTCTTTGTGCCTGGTTTATTGCACAGGTAATAAAAGTTATTATTAATTCGATAAAATATGCAATTGAGAATAAAAAAGGTAAAGCAACGGAAAAGGTAACATTAGAAACACTTTTCAAACTCGGTGGAATGCCAAGCTCACATACAGCGACAGTAATTGCCCTTGGCACTTGTGTTGGTGCGCTTGAGGGATGGGATTCAACTGTTTTTGCAGTTGCAGGTGTTTTCGCATTTATTACAATGTTTGATGCGGTTAAAGTAAGACTTCCAATGGGCAAGCTTACAGATGCTTTCAATATTGTTCGTGAGGCAGTTCTTGGTAAAGACCTTAAAAAACTTAAAAAGGTAGAAGGTCACACATTACCTGAAGTTATCGGCGGATTTTTTGTGGGTGCAGGTGTTGCGCTTATCATTCTTAAGTTTACACCATTATTCCCTGAATACGTTTCAATTTTTGAACAATTCACAAAATAAAATACATAAAGTGTATTGTAGGGCGGGGTCAAGACCCCGCCGTTGTT
>JAZSKT010000157.1:0-3657 GCA_045534995.1 Candidatus Fimenecus sp. | reverse complement strand
AATAAGAATGAAGGTTGTTATAACTGGGAACTTGTTTTCTGCGAGTTGTATGCAGGTGGTAAATATGACACCAACGACGGCGGAAACTATGAGTATTCTTTAGGTCTTAACGGCTTGGGTCTTTGTGCCACACAGTATGCATCCGAATATATGGATGCTGAAATTCGCACAGGTGGTTTTAAGTATCTTCTTCACTTTGAAAAAGGTGAAATTGCGGGAGAAATGATTAAAGAACCATATAATAAGCGTGATACAGGCTCTCGTATCCGTTGGAAACCTGACCTTAAGGTGTTTACGGACATAAATATTCCGCTTTCATATTATCAGGAAACAATTAAAAGACAATCTGTTGTAAATGCAGGTATCAAGTTTATACTTAAGGACCAGATTTCAGCAAATTCATTTGAAACTTATGAGTATCTTTATGATAACGGAATTACAGATTATGTAAAAGAGATTGCAGACGGTACTGAAATGTCGTCTGTGCAATATTGGTCAACTGAAAGAGTTGGTCGTGACCGTGAGGATAAAAAAGATTATCGTGTAAGAATTACAGCATCTCTCTGTTTCTCAAATAAAATTCAGCTTAAGGAATATTATCATAACTCAAGCTTTCTTGAACACGGTGGTGCTCCTGAAAAAGCATTTAGAAATGCCTTTGTTTATCAGGTGGATAATTATCTTAAGCAGAATAACAGATATGTTAAGAGTGATGCAAAAATCAGTTATCAGGATATTGAGGATTGTCTGATTTTTGTTGTATCTTCATTCTCAACACAAACTTCTTACGAAAACCAGACTAAAAAGTCAATTACAAATAAATTTATTCAGGATGCCATGACAGAATTTTTCCGTCAACAACTTGAAGTGTATTTCCTTGAAAATAAGCTTGATGCAGAAAAGATTACAAATCAAATTCTCATCAATATGCGTTCACGAATCAAGGCAGAAAGCACAAGAATTAATATTAAAAAGACCTTGCAGACAAGTAATGATATGACTTCACGAGTTGAAAAATTCGTTGATTGTCGTAGTAAGGATGTTAATGAACGCGAAATCTTCATAGTGGAAGGTGACTCTGCTCTCGGTGCTTGTAAGCAGGCTCGTGACTCGTCTTTCCAAGCAATTATTCCCGTCCGTGGTAAGATTCTTAACTGCTTAAAGAGTGAATATGACAAGATTTTCAAGAGTGATATTATTACAGATTTGATTAAGGTTATCGGCTGTGGCGTAGAGGTAAACAGTAAGTCAAATAAGGACCTTTCGCTTTTCAGCCTTGAAAACTTGCGATGGAGTAAAGTTATTATCTGTACTGACGCCGATGTTGACGGTTTCCATATCAGAACACTTATTCTGACAATGATTCATAGACTTATGCCTACAATCATCCGTGAAGGTAAGGTGTTTATTGCTGAATCACCACTTTATGAAATTCGTTGCAAAGACCAGACATATTTCTGCTATACAGAAAAGGAAAAAGCAGATGTGTTAAGCGAAATCGGTGATTCAAAATATACAATTCAGCGTTCAAAAGGTCTTGGTGAAAACGACGCCGATATGATGTGGCTAACAACAATGAACCCTAAAACACGCCGTCTTATTAAAGTTGAGCCTGATAATATCGAAACACTTATAAATGAAAAATTTGAGTTGTTTATGGGTGACGATTTACAAGGCAGAAAAGACTTTATCGCCGAAAACGGTTATATGTATATTGATTTGGCAGATATTTCATAACGTAGGGGTCGGCGTCCTCGACGACCCGCAACAAAAATTCCTTTTAAGGAGTAAAAACTATGGCTCGAAAAAAGAAACCTATTGAAACAGAAATCACCGAAGAGCAAATGAATGCCCACATTCTTGGTGCAGGTGAGGTTGTTACACAGAAAATTACACATACAATTGAATCAAACTTTATGCCATACGCCATGAGCGTAATCGTATCCCGTGCAATTCCAGAAATTGATGGTTTTAAGCCATCTCACAGAAAATTGCTTTATACAATGTATAAAATGGGACTCTTAAACGGCAACAGAGTTAAATCTGCAAATATCGTTGGTCGTACAATGCAGTTGAATCCTCACGGTGATGCTGCAATTTACGAAACAATGGTGCGACTTTCTCGTGGTAACGAGAGTCTTTTGCATCCTTATGTTGACTCAAAAGGTAACTTTGGTAAAGCATATTCAAAAAATATGGTTTTTGCCGCATCCCGTTATACTGAGGCAAAACTTGAAGCAATTTCATCGGAACTTTTCCGTGATATTGATAAGGATACAGTAGATTTTGTTGATAACTATGATGCAACTATGCAAGAACCTACGCTTTTACCTGTAACATTTCCATCAATTCTCGTAAATTCCAATTCAGGTATTGCTGTTGGTATGGCATCTTCAATCTGTTCATTCAATCTTCGTGAAATCTGCGAAACCACAATCGGACTTATTAAAAATCCTGAGTTTGATGTTATGGAAACTCTTAAAGCACCTGATTTTATCGGTGGGGCAAAGATTATTTATAACGAAGCGCAGATGCGTGAGATTTATCGTACAGGTCGTGGTGGCTTTAAGGTAAGAGCAAAATATGCTTACGATAAGTCAAATAACTGTATTGATATTACTGAAATTCCTCCTACAACAACTGCTGAAGCAATAATTGACAAGATTATTGAAAAGGTAAAGTCAAATGCAATCCGTGAAATCAGTGACATCCGTGACGAGACAGACAAAAAAGGTCTTAAAATCACAATTGACTTAAAGCGTGGTACCGATGCTGATAAGCTTATGCAGAAACTTTATAAAATGACACCACTTGAGGATACATTCTCTTGTAACTTCAATGTTCTTATTGCAGGTGTACCGCAGGTGTTGGGTGTTTCAGATTTGCTTACCGAATGGATAGCATTCCGTACAGAATGTGTCAACAGACGCGTTTATTTTGACTTGACAAAAGCAAAGGACAAGCTTCATCTTCTTTTAGGTCTTCAGAAAATTCTTCTTGATATTGACAAGGCAATTAAAATTGTCCGTGAAACAGAGGAAGAATCAGAGGTTGTACCTAACTTGATGATTGGTTTTGGTATTGATAAAATTCAGGCTGAATATGTGGCTGAAATCAAGCTTCGTCACCTCAACCGTGAGTATATTCTCAAACGACTTAATGATGTTGAAGATTTGAAAAAGCAAATCGAGGATATGGAAGACATCCTTTCAAGCAAAGCAAGAGTCAAGAAAATCCTTGTTAGTGAACTTAATCAGGTTATTGAGAAATACGGCAAAGACAGACGAACAGAAATCGTCTATGCTCAGGAAATCGAAGAAATGGAAGAAGAAATCGAGGCAGTACCTGATTATCCTGTTACTCTTTTCTTTACAAAGGAAGGCTATTACAAAAAGATTACTCCATTATCACTTCGTATGAGTGGTGAACACAAGCTTAAGGAAAATGACGAGATTATCGCAACTGTTGAAACAACAAACAGCGTTGAACTTCTTTTCTTCACTAATAAGTGTCAGGTTTATAAGTCAAGAGCTTGTGAATTTGACGATACAAAAGCAAGTGTTCTCGGGGATTTCGTAGGCTCAAAACTTCAAAGGGAAGAAGGCGAAACAGCAATATTTATGCCTGTTGTGAAGGAATATAAGGGTTATATGCTCT
>JAZSKT010000007.1:0-6018 GCA_045534995.1 Candidatus Fimenecus sp. | reverse complement strand
TTTAAGTATGCTCTCACTTTCAACTGAAGAAATCACAGAAATTCTTAATCTTGCTGACCAGTTGAAATATGAAAATAAAAACGGAATCAAGCATCACCGTCTTGAAGGTCAGACACTTGGTATGATTTTTCAGAAATCATCAACCCGTACTCGTGTTTCTTTTGAAACAGGTATGTATCAGCTTGGCGGTCAGGCACTTTTCCTTTCAAACCGTGACTTGCAGATTGGTCGTGGTGAGCCAATTCAGGATACAGCAAGAGTTCTCTCTCGTTACCTTGACGGTATTATGATTAGAACTTTTGAACAGAGCGAAGTTGAAAACCTTGCTAAATACGGCTCAATCCCGATAATTAACGGTCTTACTGACTTCTGTCATCCTTGTCAGGTTCTCGCAGACCTTATGACAGTTCGTGAGCATAAAGGTCACCTTGACGGTCTTAAAATGACATATATCGGTGACGGTAACAATATGGCAAACTCACTTATCGTTGGTGGTGTTAAAATGGGTATGGAGGTATCTGTTGCTTGTCCTGAAGGCTTTGACCCTGATAAGAGAGTTCTCAAGTTTGCACAGGAAAATGGCCATTTCGGTCTTTATCGTGACCCTGTCGAGGCTTGTGCCGGTGCTGATGTAATCTTCACAGATGTTTGGGCATCAATGGGACAGGAAGAAGAAGCAGCATACCGAAGAAAGGTATTTGAGGGAGTTTATCAGATTAACCGTAAATCTCTTGCAGCAGCAAATCCCGGATGTATGGTACAGCATTGTCTTCCTGCACACCGTGGCGAAGAAATCACAGAAGAAGTGTTTGAAGCACACGCAGACGAAATCTTTGACGAAGCAGAAAACAGACTTCACGCACAAAAGGCTGTTATGGTAGCTTTAATGGAAAGAAAATAAATTAAAAAGGATGGTGCTCATTGAACATCATCCTTTTTTGTTGATAATTGATGTTTTAATTGTATATTAAAATTGAGGTTAGAGAGATTTTGAAGGGGATTTCAGTTCAATCAGAGAACCGTCCCTTGATTGTGGATTGTGTAGCAACCTATAAATTGTATAAAAAGAAGAAATAAGAGTAAAACGACCACCCTGTTCAACGAACAAGGTGGTGTTTTATTATTTATTCAAGAGGAACATTTATTGTTGTATCACAAACTTTATGCCTGAATAGACTACTATCTCCATCGTTGTGAATATATGCAGTAATTCTGACTGCTGAAACGCCGTCTGTGAAATATAAGCTTTCATCAATTATTGTTTCAAGAGACGAGGTTTCAATAGTCCTTGTCATAACTCTTATACCTGGTTTGGTACGATAAGTGATTTCATAAATCATTGTTCCGTTTTCAGGTGGATACTGACAATCTATGGTTACTTTGTAGTTTCCGTCTTCAAGCTTTGATACTTGAGGATTTTCAAAACGACCTACAACCTTTTCAAGTTTAACATCATATTTTTCTGTATTACCTGTATAAGGATTTTTAATAGAAACTGTTTTTGGTATATTGCTCTTTTCTTCGTATGTTAAAGTATAATCGGTCATTTCGTGAATTCTGCCGATTTTGTCTGTATAAATAACCTTATAGGTACCATCAATAAGTTTGTTTCTTACATCAAAAGGTATATCATCATTGAAAACAATTTCACAAGAAGGCTTAAAATATTCAGGAATAACAATATATTTATAGGCTATTTTATAATCACCAATAGGACTATGATAAGTAATAATTGCTTCTTTTTCACCTGTGGTTGATGTATCCCAACCCTCAATGTCCCATTTTGTACCCTGGTTGTCAGTTGTTGTATAAAAGGAATCAATATCTTCTTGCATAGCAGATGCGAAGGCGAGATAAACATTAGGAGTATTTATACCTATCTTATAATAGTTTTGTGATACATAATCAACATCCTTTAATGTTACATAGAAGGAGTCCTCATAACCATCGCTATAAACATAAACATTTTTACTGAAAACTCCACCAGTTGGGTATTTTATCCATATACGCAACTTTTCAGAGGTTGTTTCTCTGGCAGGTGAAAATCTTGCAACAGAATAATCAAAGATTTCTTCTTTTCTGCCGTCTTCATATTCTGCATACACGTGAAGCTTATCATAAAATTCAGAGTAAATATCTTGAATATGTATTTTTATATTATCAGGTGCATCTACTATGTAACGTACAGGTTTTTCTTTTGCAGTTATTGTATATGTAAGGTCCTGTGATATACTATCTCTTTGATAAGACCAGCCATTGTCATTAGTTTTGGTATTGTAAACATAAACCTCTGCAGTATGTGACCCAAATTCTGTAATTTTCTGGTCTGCACTGATTTTGTATTCAACTATGGCGTGGTCAACACATCTGACGCTATAGCTTGTAATACCCATTGCTCTTAATTCGCCTGCTGTGCCACTTTGGAAAGTTTGATTAGGGTCATCAACGGGGTCTCTGGGAAGTTGATTTTTAATGTCTGCATAAGTCTCGAATTTACCGTTCCCAATACACTTATTAGCAACAACATAAGGTGTGTAATTAAGCTCGTCTGCAAAGCATACATATTCTGTAGCAGGTCTTTCTACAACCGCAAAGCCGGTATCACCATAAATAAATCCGCCAATATAATCAAAAATCTTTTCGCCGTTATAATAGACTTCTAACTCAATAAAGCCAAGTTTATTGGGGTCATAGCCCTTTACCTCAACATCAAGATAAACTCTTTCATCTGAATGTGTCATAGTTGCAGTAACAAGTTTTTCTGCATTGTATTCTGCAGGAGCATTGTTTACGTAATAAACATTCCAACGGTTGTTATCTATAAAAATCGATTGTATTTCAGGTTCTATAAGAACATCGTAGTGAAAATCAACTGTAGCTTTACCATAAGCAAAGGTGATTGTATAGCCCTTGCTTGAAGAAGGTCTGTCAGTTGTTGTTGTGCCATAAACCTGAATTTTGCTGTCTGCAAGTGTTTTATATTTGAAAGAACCATCTTTATAGAAAACCTTAATTTCAAACTGTGAAAGGTCAATTTCTTCACCTACATAAGTATAGCATTTGTAAAGGTCTGTGGGGTAGTATTTCATAGTGTCAGGTATTTTTGTAATTTCAAGACGGCTTATATTAAGCGTATTATCATCCGGAACTATGACGCTGTAATTATAAACAATAACATTTACAGTAAATTCCCAGCCCTCCGGTGTGCGATAGGTAAGTGCTTGCGGAACATCAATAAGCTGGCTGTCATACGCTGAAACTAATTCTGCATCCTTACAAACTGTCCAAGGTGAGAATGTACCGTCAGAATAAGCGTAGCGATATTGAACTTTTTCGTAATAGGCAGGATTTTCAGTGCCCTTTGGTACGATAATTTCTTCCGCTTTTACTTTGATTTCAATATTGGTGATTGTTCTTGTAGCTTCATTATTCTGTTCAGTTCTTGAAACCGTAACCTTGAATGTAGCAACGAGTCCGCTATATTTAACAGATATGGTCTGCTCACCAACTTTAAGGGGATTAAAGCCTGAAACTTCACAGTCGTCTATTGAAATTTCTTTTCGGCTATCATCAGAATAAACGGCAACAACTTTAAGTCCTGTAAGGTCAAGCTCTTCTTTCCACAAATAAGATGTTTTGAAATTACCATAAGTTATAAGACCGATGCTGACCATCTGGATTTCTGTTTCTGATGTTACGTCATTATTCTGTTCTTCATTTGGGACTGTTGTGGTTTCTTCAGATGTGTTTGTATTGTTTGTACCTACTAATGATTCAATTTTATTCGGGAGTGTTGTGGTTTCTTCAGATGTGTCTGTATTGTTTGTGCCTACCAAAGATTCAATTTCATTTGGGACAGTTGTGGTTTCTTCAGATGTGTCTGTCTTGTTTGTGCTTACTAAAGATTCAATTCCGAAAACTTTGCCGATACTTTCTAAAAATTCGTTGACTGCATACACTAGCACACTTTCACCACTGGTGGTAGGAATACTGTTAGCACTTGAAAGAATAATTGCAACTGCTGCGGCAACTGCTGTAAGATGCATGAATGTATTTCTGCCGTTGACTTTGTTCTTTACACGCCTTGCGAGAGCAGAATTATCATTAAAAATTAAAGGAAGAATGAGGGCAGTTTTCTTTTCTTCTTCTGCATTCTGGAGTGCCTCAATAGCATTTACAAGCTCATCGATAAGTTGGCAATCCATTTCATCGCCTTTTTCAATTTCTTCGTCAATAAGTGCATAGAGTTCGGCTGTGAGATATTCTGTAAAGCTGTTTTTATCAACGAGTTCACGAATTTTTGTGTTAGTCATTGAAAATCCCCCTTTCTTTTAATTCCTGTCGAACGCGGGCTTCAACTTTTCGCCTTATTCTGTACAGGCGAGTTGTAACTGCCGTAACTGACAGATTGCATTGTTGTGCAATTTCTTTTACATTTTTGTTTTCTATGTATCTTTGCCTGTAAATAATTCTTTCTGTGTCGTTCATTTCACTTAGCGCGACAGTGATAATCATTTCTTCCGTTTCAGGCGCAAGCTTATCGAGAATATCCCATTGAGAAAGTTCTTCGGATAGCACTTCTTCGTTCAGCTTTTGTCGCTTTTTCAAATCTCGCAAATGCTCTTTTATGAAATTATCCACCGTTCTGTAAAGAAAAGCCTTAGGCTCATTGAATTTTTCGCCTTTTTTCATTCTTCGGTAAATAACCATAAACGCTTCCTGAATGCAATCTTCTGCCGCATCTTTGTCGTGTCCCGTTCTTAAATACGCGTATTTATATAATGCTTCTTTATATTGCCGACAGTATTCTTCAAGTAGCTTGTCGGCATTTATTTTCTTTTCTTTCTGAGACAAGACATATCCTCCTTTCTTTTCCGATAACCGGTTTCATAAGGTAGTGCAAAAAACGGCAAAATGTCACTAAAAAAGTTGAAAAATTTTTCTAAATAAATTATAAGCTATATTAAAGTGCTTTTGCAATAAAAATACCGCCCGATTCGAACGAACCGAGCGGTTAATTTTTAAAATATGATTATTTAACCCATTTAGCAACAGCTGTTTCAACAAGTTCTACAACTTTATCAACGATTACTTCGTCACCATCTTCGAGATTAAGAAGTGGCTCTCTTACACCGCCAAGTTCAAGTCCTGCTCTCTTCTTAAGAGCAGCCTTTGCAGTTGCGTACATATTACCCTTTGTTGAGCACATTGTGTAAATAACTTCGTTAATGTCATCTTGTAATGCGCCCGCATCTTTAACATCGCCGTTCTTAATCATTTCGTTAAGTTTAACGAAAAGTTCAGGCATAACGCCGTATGTACCACCGATACCACCATCAGCACCGATAAGTCTGCCACCAACGAACTGCTCGTCAGGACCATTGAAAATAACAACTTCTCTGTTGTTGAGTTTTGCCTGACGACGGAACATCTGAATATCCTGAATTGGCATTGATGAGTTCTTAACACCGATTACTTTTGGATTCTTAAGCATTTCGTCAAACAATGGCATTGTGAGTGCAACACCTGCAAGTTGTGGAATATTATAAATAACATAATCTGTGTTTGGTGCTGCTGCTGAAATATCGTTCCAGTATTTCGCAATAGCCTTTTCAGGAAGTCTGAAATAAATAGGTGGGATGGTTGCAATAGCATCAACGCCTAATGATTCAGCGTGACGAGCGAGTTCACAACTGTCCTTTGTGTTGTTACAAGCAACGTGAGCGATTATTGTAAGTCTGCCCTTGTTTGCTTCCATAACAGCTTCAAGTGTCTTTTTTCTTTCTTCAACACTTAAATAGATGCACTCACCTGATGAGCCACCAACATAAAGACCGTCAACGCCCTTTTCAATAAGGAATTCAACCAAAGCCTTTGTTCCCTCAACAGAAACATCACCGTTTTCATCATAACAAGCATAGAATGCGGGGATTATACCCTTATATTTTTCAAGACTCATTTTAATCAACCTCTTTCTTCAATTTCTTTAATCATCTGGTCAAGCATAATAAGACATCT
>JAZSKT010000110.1:0-4908 GCA_045534995.1 Candidatus Fimenecus sp. | reverse complement strand
CCTAATCTTCCTAAATATGAGGGCAGAGAGGGTAACCTTCTTTCACCTTATGCACTAACAAAGCGTTGTGACGAAGAATGGGGTAAGCTCTATACTAAATTATATGGACTTGATACATACGGAATGAGATATTTCAATGTTTTCGGTCGTCGTCAAGACCCGGACGGTGCTTATGCAGCAGTTATCCCAAAATTCTTAAAGCAGTTGCTTAACGGTGAAACACCAACAATTAACGGTGACGGTAAACAGAGTCGTGATTTTACATATATCGAAAATGTTATCGAGGCAAACCTCAAAGCATGTCTTGCATCAAGTGAGGCAGCAGGCGAGGCATACAACATTGCTTATGGCGGTCGTGAATATCTTATCGACATTTATTATGGTCTTACAAAAGCTTTGGGTGTGGATATTGAACCTAATTTCGGTCCTGACCGTAAAGGTGATATCAAGCATAGTAATGCCGATATCTCAAAAGCAAGAAATTTGTTAGGCTACGACCCTGATTACAGTTTCCAGGATGGAATCAAACTTGCCATTGAGTGGTATAAGGAGAATTTGTAAAATGATAGATTTGCGTAAAGTTTTCGGCAGAAATATACGTGAAAAAATGATGTATGCATTGTCATTTTTGCCGGACAAGCTTTATCTTCAGATATTTTATTTTTCCACAACGGGAAAATTCATAAATTTTAAAAATCCAAAAGGTTTTAATGAAAAATTACAATGGCTTAAGGTCAATGATAAAAACAACGAGTACAGTCGTCTTGTTGATAAATTTGCTGTTCGTGGCCACATAGCAGAAACTTTAGGTGAAGAGTATCTTTTTCCGCTTCTCGGTAAATGGGAATCCTTTGACGAGATTGATTTCGATGCTTTACCTGATCAGTTTGTGTTGAAATGTAATCACGATTCAGGCAGTACAAAAGTTATCAAAGATAAATCCAAATTAACACAGTCTGATTTGGAAGAGATGAAGAAGTTTTTTACATATAAACTCAGACATGACTTTTTCTATGCTGGTCGTGAATATCCGTATAAGGGCATAAAACCATATATAATTGCTGAAAAACTTATGATAGATGAAAAAGCACCAGAAAACAGTATTGATGATTATAAGTTCTATTGTTTTAATGGTGAGCCTAAAATGATGCTTATGGTGACTGATAGGGATACAGATTGCAGATTTGACTTTTATGATATGGATTTTAACCATCTTGACGTTAAAAGACATTGTCCCAATTCCGACAAGCCTATTGAAAAGCCAAAAATGTTTGATGAAATGAAAGAAATTGCAACAAGATTTGCCAAAGATAAGAAATTTGTGAGAATAGATTTGTATGAGTTGGGCGGAAAAATATATTTTGGAGAGTATACCTTTTTTGCAGGTGGCGGTTTCCAATTATTCCACCCGCCTGAATGGGAGCGTCGTTTAGGCGATTGGATAGATATAACATAACTCAGTAATATTAACAGTAAAAAGGAGTGAGTTTCTTGAAAATACTTTTTGTTTCTTCATCACCATTGAAAAAAGAAATAAGTATAGGTAATACATTTATAAATCTTTTCAAGGATATGGATGATGTGGAACTTGCAAGTATTTATACAAGAGCAGGTGCGCCTGACTGTGAAATCTCACAGGCATTCTGTATTACTGAAAAAATGCTTATTAAAAACCTTTTTAGGAAAACTCCTGTCGGTGTGCGTGTTGAGTCAAATGAAAAAAAAGAAGACTCCGTACAGGTGCAGAATACAAAGAACGAACAAGGTGCAATTAACTTTATAAAATCTCATCGTTGGACAGTTTTTTTCTGGTTACAGGATTTAATATGGCGAATTGGCAGGTGGAAGTCACCTGAACTAAAAAAGTTTGTGGAAGATTTTAATCCTGACATTATCTTTACAGTTTTGTCCGATTCATCATTTCTTAATAGATTGATTATGCATGTAACTTCATTGACAAACAAAAAACTTGTTTTGTATGCTTGGGATAATAACTATTCTCTTAAACAATTTATGTTGTCACCATTGCGTTGGATACAACATTTCATTGACAGGAGATATATGCGCAAGGTTGCAAAAAAAGCAGAACTATTCTATGTGATTTCAGAAGTTCAAAAAACTGATTATGAAAAAGCATTTGAAAAAGAGTGTAAATTGCTCACAAAATCTGCTGATTTTTCTGATAAAGCACCGATAAAAACGACTTATAATAAACCTTTGAAGTTGATTTATACAGGTAATATAGGTCTTAATCGTTGGAAATCACTCAGTGAAATTGCAAACACCCTTGAGAAAATAAACAAAGAAAGTATTAAGGCTCAATTATATATATATACAGGCAATTCTTTGACAGATAAAATGAATAAAGCACTCAACAGAGGAGAATCTTCTTTTGTTATGGGAAGTGTAGGTGCTGATGAGGTTGTTAGAATTCAGAATGATGCCGATATGCTTGTCCATGTTGAATCGAAAGATTTGAAGAATAGATTGTTAGTTCGACAATCCTTTTCAACAAAAATTGTTGATTATTTAAAATCAGCAAGACCAATTTTGGTATATGGACCTAAAGATGTTGCATCAGTTAATTATTTTATTAAGAATGATTGTGCAATAGTCTCAAGTGATGAAAAAGAGTTGTACGAAAATCTTGTGACAGTGTTAGATGACAACCGCATACTTAATCTACTGGCTGAAAAGGCTTATGCGTGTGGTAAAAATAACCATAATGAGTTAGAAATAAGCAACACGCTAAAAAATGATTTGCTTGGCGTTATCGATAAATAAAACGAAAGGAAACAAATATGGCAGTATATCTTATAAATATTGGATTGATATTGTTCTGGGGTATAGTATTGTTACATGCTAATCCCAGTAAAGGAAAAAAGAAAATATACTGCGTAATCGTAGCACTTCAATGGATATTGATTTCAGGATTGCGTGACTGGTCAGTTGGTGACGACACGTGGTCATATTATTATTCCTTTGAAAGAGTTAAAACAAGAACTTGGGCCTCACTTTTTCAAAATTGTTGGGATTATCTGTTTAACGGTCTTGATGTCAAGGACCCGGGATATTATGTATTAGTTAAAATTTTCCAAATCTTTTTTGATGATTATCAATGGTTTCTGATATTTGTTGCGATTTTATTTACCGGATTGATGGCACGTTGGATATATAAATATTCCACGATGCCTGATATAAGCTTTTTAATTTATTCGGTTTTGTTTTTTGCATTCTTTGCAATTACAGGACACCGACAGACTATAGCAACGGCTATTGTAGTTTTTATCGGCTATGAATATGCAAAAAAAAGAAAGTTTGTACCCTTTGCCATTGCAACCTTGGTTGCATTTATGTTACATAAATCATCTCTTGTGTTTATAGTTTATTATTTTTTCGCAAACATCAGTATTACACCTGTTTATGCTACAGTTATGTTTGGTGCGTCAATTGTTATCGCAGTGTTAGGCAAACAACTTTATGGACCAATAGCTTTGTTCTTAGGCTTTGGAGAAGAGCAAGTTAATTATGATGTAGGTGGTGCAGAAACCTATGCAACTGTTCTTGTTTTGTTATGTTTGGTTGCTTTCTGTTTATATCCTTGGATTAACAAGAGGCGAATAGATGCCCAAAATTTATACAATATGTTGTTCCTGACTTTAATCACAACACTTCTTGTTTATCAGAATCAAAGCTTTATGCGAATCCAACAATACTTTTCTTTGATTATTATGATATTTGTTCCTGAGCTCATTAAGGCATTTGATAAAAACCACAGAATTTTCGCATACTTATTTGTTGTTGTCTTCTTATGTGCATATTTTATTCGTATTCATCCAACATATAAATTTTTCTTTATGTAATTTCAATTGAAAGAGCTTGGTAGTATGAAGATTTTACAAATCAATGCAGTTTACGGTTATAAAAGCACCGGTGTTATTGTAAAAGATATAGAAAAACTCTTAAATGACAACGGCCATATATCTTATGTTGCATATCAGACTGCACTTAAACCACCCAAAAATTCATATAAAATAGGAAATACGTTCGATTGGAATTTTCACGCCATTTATGCAAGAATTTTTGGCAGACAAGGGTATGCAAGTCGTTATGCAACTAAAGGTTTGATTCAATACATCAAGAGTATTTCACCTGATATAGTGCATCTTCACAATTTGCACAGCAATTATATAAACCTTAATATGTTATGTGACTTTTTGGCAAAGAGTAAAATTCCTACCGTTATCACTATGCATGATTGTTGGTTTTTTACCGGCAAATGTACACATTATACAGCTGTAAAATGTGGCAAATGGCAAACAACTTGTGGGAATTGTCCGCAAAACAAAAATGAACAACCCAGTTTGTTTTTTGATTGTACAGCCCGGGTGCTGAAAGATAAAACAAATCATTTGAACAAAATACATAATTTGACACTTGTAGGTTGTAGCAATTGGATATCAGGCGAAGCGAAGAAGTCTTTGCTTAAACATGCTGACATAAAAGTGGTCTATAATGGTGTGGATACAGGGATTTTCACACCGCATGAAAGTGATTTTAGAGAAAAGCACAAACTAAAAAATGATTTTGTAATTTTAGGTATGGCAAATAAATGGTGTTTAGATATAAACAAAAATGCCGTAGAAAAAATAATACAGGAAAATACTGATGCTAAAATTATAGTCATTGGTTGTACACAAGCACAAAAAGATTATTTTGAGTCTTATAAAAATGTTTTGTGTTTGGGTTACGTAAGTGACAGACAAGAGCTTGCTGACATTTATTCTGCAAGTGATGTTTTTGTAAATCTTACTCATGCTGATACATTACCAACCGTTAATATGGAAAGTATTTGTTGTGGCACACCCGTCATAACATATAATTGTTGCGGCAGTCCTGAACTTGTTG
>JAZSKT010000047.1:0-5363 GCA_045534995.1 Candidatus Fimenecus sp. | reverse complement strand
TAGGAAGATTAGGTTCATCACCATAAACTGATGAACTTGAAGCATAAACGAACTTCTTAACACCGTTCTGACGCGCTGCTTCCATCATATTGAGAGTACCTTCGATATTGTTCTTGCAGTAGAACAAAGGCATTTCAATTGAACGAGGAACACTGCCCCATGCAGCTTGATTAAGAACGTAGTCAACGCCTTCACAAGCTTTCATACAAGTATCAAGGTCTTTAATATCGCCTTTTATAAATGTATAGTTGGGATTTTGGAGGAACATATCAATGTTCTTCTGTTTGCCTGTTGAAAGGTCATCCAGAGCTTTTACTTTATACCCCATATTAAGTATTGCTTCGCAAAGGTTTGAGCCGATAAAACCTGCTGCACCTGTTACAAGAAATACTGAATTTTCAGGGAATTTTAAATGTTTGTATCCCATAAATTATAATCTCCAATAATTATATCCTGCTGATTCATATTCCTTACGGTCAAGGAGTCCCTTGATATCAGCAAGTACCTTTGTAGAATTGTCACCTGATTTGAACATTTTGTCAAAATCAACCTGTGTTAAGTCTTTGAACTGCTCGTGAGCAACTGCAAGAATTACTGCGTCACAGTCTTTGATTGTTGCCATATCAACAAAATCCATACCATAAAGATGTTTTGCTTCCTCTGCATCTGCTGCAGGGTCAGCAACCGTTGCAGTAATGCCGTATTCTTTAAGTTCGTTATAGATGTCAATAATCTTTGTATTTCTTGTATCTGGGCAGTTTTCCTTAAATGTAAAGCCAAGAATTGCAACCTTTGCACTCTTGATGGAAACATCTGCCTTTATAAGATTTTTAACGACACTTTCAGCAACATATTTACCCATATCATCGTTAATTCTACGACCTGAAAGGATAATCTGACTGTGATAACCTAACTGCTCAGCCTTATATGTAAGGTAGTATGGGTCAACACCGATACAATGACCGCCAACAAGTCCAGGGAAGAATTTAAGGAAATTCCATTTTGTTCCTGCTGCTTTAAGAACTGACTGTGTATCAATGCCCATTTTGTTAAAGATGATTGAAAGCTCATTCATAAATGCAATATTTATATCACGCTGACTGTTTTCAATAACCTTTGCAGCCTCTGCAACCTTGATACTTTCTGCTCTGTGAACACCTGCTTCAACAACAAGTTTATAAACCTTTGCAATCTGTTCAAGTGACTCATCATCCATACCTGAAACGATTTTAACAATTGTTTCAAGACGGTGAACCTTATCACCCGGATTAATTCTTTCAGGTGAATAACCGATTTTAAAGTCAACACCGCATTTAAGTCCTGATTCCTTTTCGAGAATAGGAATACAGATGTCCTCTGTAACAGCGGGATAAACTGTTGATTCATAAACAACGATTGAGCCTTTTGTAAGATTACGGCCAACGATTGTTGATGCACCCTCAACAGGAGTTAAATCAGGTGTATGGTCATCATTTACAGGTGTTGGAACTGCTACAATATGGAACTTTGCATCCTTGAGTTTACTTTCGTCAGCGGTAAATTCCACAGTACAGGATTTAATAGCATCATCACCGACTTCGTTTGTAGGGTCAATACCATTTTTGTAAAGTTCAATTTTCTTTGCATTAAGGTCAAATCCCACAACCTTTACTTTTTTTGAAAAAGCAACTGCAATTGGCATTCCAACATAGCCAAGACCTACAAGAGAGATTTTTTCTTCACCATTTACAATTTTTTCATAGAGATTTTTAAACATAAAAACACTCTTTCCATCGCTTTAGCGATTAGTTATTTATCATATTTAAATATTTTTTTATAACAATATTTCTATTGAATTGTTTTTCCATTTTTTCTCTACCCTTTTTGCCCATTTCACATTTCTGTTCATAAGGTAAAGCAAGGAATTTATCAACAGCACATTTCATACTGCCAACATTTTTAACTTCAAATCCGAAACCTGTTACACCTTCATCAAAGGTTTCTTGGCACCCCGGAATCATAGATGCTAAAATCGGTCGTCCCGATGCCGCACCTTCCAGAAGCACATTCGCCATTCCCTCGTGGTATGATGGAAGAATAACTGCATGAGCATCTTTAAGATACGGTCTTACATCCTTATGGAAGCCGACACAATTCACATTATCAAGTTCTGAAAACGGGTTTTCCGAACCATATTCAACATCACCAACAACGGTAAAATGTACATTGTTGTCGTTTATGTATTGTTTAGCAACTTCGGAGAGTTCAAAAACACCTTTATCTTTGATAATTCTTCCCACAAAGACAATATTAATTTTTTCTTCTTGCGGATAGTCTAAATAAGAGAATTTCTCAATATTGACACCTGAACCCGGTAAAAGTTGAACATTATCACCTACAACATTACGTTGTTGAAAAAACTCAAGGTTCGACTTATTCTGGAAAAATACGCATTTTGCTTTTCTGCATCCCACTTTATAAAGTGTCAGCATAAGTTTTTGCAAAAGTCCCTCGTCTTCGATAACACCTAATCCCGTTACATTTGATACATACGGTATCTTAAGTTGTCCGCAAGCAAGACCACCGTAAGCATTTGGTTTCACCGTATATGTAAGGACAAAATCAGGTTTATGTTCTTTTAAAAGTTTACGATAATTAAGATACAAGAAAAAGTCTTCCAGTGGATTTTTTCCATGTCTTGAAGCCTTTGTTTCAATAACCGTAGCGCCCAATGCTTCGATTTCGTGATTTCTTTCACTTTTTGGAACACTTACCAGAACTTCATTACCCGCATCAACCAATGCCTTTACAAGTTCTGTACGGAACTGCATAATGGTTGTTACATCATTTACTAATATTAAAATCTTTTTCATTTTTAATAATTTTCTTTCACTTTTTTAATAATTGACTGAGCATCAATTGAATATTGTTGTCTTAAATATTTCTGACTTCCCACGATACAAGAGTATCTGTCGTCCAACGCCACGCGGACAAGCTTTGCTTTAACACCGTTTTCTTCCGCAAGAACTTCAGCAACCGCTGAACCAAATCCACCGCTTAAGTTATGTTCTTCAACTGTAATAATTGTATTATATTTTGAAGCACATTGGAGAACTGTATCCTTATCAATTGGTTTTACCGTTGGGAACGTATAAACAGTAGGAACAATACCTTCTTTCGAAAGAACTTTACATGCCTCATCAACTTCGTCAAAAATTGCACCTGTTGAGAATATAGCAATTTTTTCACCATCTTGAATTTTAATAGCCTTACCGATTTCAAAGTTTTCAATGTTTTCGTGAATCTGCTTTTCTCCGCCTCTGCCCAATCTTAAATAGCAAGTACCGGGAGTTTCATAAATAGCTTTTGTAGCACAAGCAGCTTCAACCAAGTCACCGGGAGCCACGACTGTTACATTAGGTAAAGAACGCATTATGGCAATATCTTCCGTTGCATGATGGCTCATACCAAGTGAACCATACACAAACCCGCCACCAACACAAACTACCTTTACATTTGCATCATGATATGCACAGTCATTACGAATTTGCTCTATACATCTGAGTGTTGGAAAATTGCCGATTGAATATGTATAAACAATCTTTCCCTGCAACGCAAGACCTGCTGCAATAGAAGTCATATTCTGTTCAGCAATGCCTGCATTTATAATCTGGTCAGGTAATTCTTCCCAAAATGGTTTTAAAACACCAAAACCCAAATCACCTGTAACTATATAAACATTTTTATCTTTTTTTGCTATTTCAAGTAAGGTTTTAACAAATGTATCTCTCATTTTGTTGCCTCCTTATATGGGTCAACTATACCCTCCGGGATTACAGCGTGTAATTCCTCTAATGCACCGTCATATTCTTCACCTTCATGAGGGAAACGATAATGCCAGAGAATATCACTTTCCATAAATGAAACACCCTTGCCCTTTACTGTATTTGCAATAATAACAGTTGGCTTGTCCTTTGATAATTTTGCATCATTCAATGCTTTGCGGATTTCGTCGTGATTATGTCCGTCTATATCAAATACATTCCATCCAAATGCTTTCCATTTTTCTGCAAATGGTGCTAAAGCCAATGTGTTTTCGCAAAAATCAAGACTTTGCATTTTATTATGGTCAACGATTACCACAAACTGATTGAGTTTAAAATGGTTTGCAAACAAAGCCATTTCCCAAATTGAGCCCTCGTCACATTCACCGTCACCAACAATGGCATATGTATAGTAAGGCTTATTTTCAATTTTTGCATTCAAAGCAATTCCGCAAGCCATACAAGCACCGTGACCTAAAGAGCCTGTTGAAATTTCAACACCGGGGATTCCCTTGTGAGAAACGTGACCTGAAAGACGGCTACCATCAGAGTAATGTGTTTTAAGTTCTTCAACCGGGAAAAAGCCTTTTTCCGCCAAAGCAGCATAAATTGCTGCACCTGCGTGTCCTTTACTGAGCACTACTCTATCTCTGTCTTCATCCTTTAAGTTTTCAGGTGTAATATTTGCTATATCATTATAAAGAACGGCAACGACATCTGCTACTGACAATATTGAACCAATATGACTTCCGTGAGAAATATGTGTCATTTCAATGCCGTGACGTCTAATAAGCCATGCTAATTGTTCACTTTTCATCTTATTACTCCTTAGAAATTTTTTCTAACCTGCTGATTTGTTCATCAGTTAATGTGAAACTGAGTGATTCTGCATTCTGCAACACTTGTTTTGGTGATTTTGCACCTACAATAACAACAGAATCTTTCAAATAATCTAAAATCCAACGAATAGCAACTGACGAAACTGATTTTTCTGTCTCGGTTGCTATTTCTTTGAGAACCTCAACGATTTCAAGATTTTTAAGAAGCTTTTCACCGTGGAAATTTACATAAATTTCTCTTGAACGTCGGTCATTGGCTTCAAATTTACAGTTTTTATCATACTTACCGCTGAGAATACCCTGTCCAAGACTGCCCCAAGTAAAAGGAGTCATATTAAATTCATCTCTAAAACTGAACATATCGTTTTCGTTTTTACGACAAGCTAAACTGTACTCATCCTGAAACGAAACAAATGGGTTTGTACTGAAATTCTTTAATTCTTCAGCATCTTCCCTGTGGATATTTGACAAACCGTAATATCTGATTTTGCCTTGGTCCTTTAATATTTCCAAACTCTCTGCAACATCTGCAAGAGGAGTCTTTCCATCTCTGTAATGTACTTGATACAAGTCAATGTAATCTCTGTTCAGGCGTTTAAGACTACCCTCAACAGCCTTGAAAATATATTCTCTGCTGTTATCGTAAAAAGTCTTTCCGTTCTCAACTCTTACACCGAATTTAGTTGTAATAACTGCTTTGTATGTATCAGCACCAAGAGCC
>JAZSKT010000153.1:0-11609 GCA_045534995.1 Candidatus Fimenecus sp. | reverse complement strand
AACAACTGCTTCATTAAGTTCATTTACTTCAACTTCGTAATCATTTCCGTTTAATGTAACTACATATTTCATTTTTATATTCTCCTTTATTTTTCAATAAGTTTGATTGATTTGAAAACAAGTTTTTCAAGTGGAATTCCTGATTCTTTGCTTGTGAGAGCCATTACTTTAACTGCTGTTTCTTCGTCAGTTTTGTAAAGTTCAGGTTTATCGCAAAGTTTGATTGACTTGAAAACAAGTCTTTCAAGAGGAATACCTGTCTGATGGCTGATTATAGCCATAATTGATGCTGCTGTTTTATAGTCTGTTTTATAAAGTTCAAGAGAGTCATCAAGCTTGATTGAACTAAAGTTAAGTCTTTCAAGTGGAATTCCACTTTCGTGACTTACAATAGCCATGATTGATGCTGCAGTTTTGTAATCAGTCTTGTATAGTGTAACACCATTTGAATACTGAACTGGTGCAGGGGAAACTTTAGGAGCAGAAACAGGAGAAGGTTTAACTTCCTTTTTTGGTTTATCTTCTGTTTTTTTAGCTGAAGTAGTATTCTTTTTTGCACCGTTTTCAAAAGTTTGAACTACCTTTGAAAGTACTACAATAATAACTGCAAGAAGAATAAGAATAATTAAAACGACAATAAATCCAGTAGCAGAAATACTAAGAATTTCTGATAATGTCATTTTATTTCCTCCTTAATCAACTCTTTTGATTGAATACTTAAATGTGTTCTTTTCTTTTTCTGCTCTCTGCTCAAAGAATTTTTCAGCCTGAGCAGGGAATGCGATGTATGAAAGAACATCTTCGTCACATTTAGCTACATCACCGAGTTCAGTCTTTGTCTGCTCAAACATTGGTTCAAGTGTGTCAGCAAAACGGCATGTAACAGGTGATTCATCGCCAAGAACCTTCTTCTGAAGGTCAGCGTCGATTTCGCCTGGTGCCTTACCATATTCACCCTTGATGTAAGCCTTGATTTCTTTTGAAATGTTCTTGTATCTTTCACCAACAAGCACATTTGTAACAGCCTGATTACCAACCATCTGGCTGAGAGGGGTAACAAGTGGAGGATAACCCATATCCTTACGAACCTGAGGAATCTCTAAAAGAGCTTCTTCCATTCTGTCAAGTGCGTTCATATCTTCAAGGTTTGCCATCATATTTGAAAGCATTCCGCCTGGAACCTTATATGTCAATGCATCTGTATCTGTAACAAGTGCTTTTGGTTTTAAAAGTCCTGAAGCAAGATACTGGTCACGAAGTGGCTTGAAGTGGTCATTAACTGCTTTTAATGTATCTCTGTCAAGACCTGTTTCGTATCCAAGACCTGTAAGAGCATCATGAATTGTTTCTGTTGCAGGTTGTGCAGTACCGCCTGAGAAACAAGAAGTTGCTGTGTCAATAATATCGCAACCTGCTTCAACTGCCTTAAGGATTGTCATATAAGCCATACCTGTTGTACAGTGAGTATGAAGAATAACCGGCATTTCAGGCATTGCATCCTTAATTGCACCAACAAGGTCCTTTGCTTCAACAGGAGTCATAACGCCTGCCATATCCTTAATGCAAATTGTTGAGCAGCCCATTTCTTTCATTTCTTTACAAAGAGCAACATAGTTCTCAAGTGTGTGAACAGGGCTTGTTGTATAAGAAATAGCACCTGATGCAATTGCACCGTTTTTAATTGTTTCGTCAACTGCTACCTGGATGTTGCGAACGTCGTTGAGTGCATCGAAAATTCTGATAACATCAATACCATTTTCAATACTCTTTTTAATAAACATTCTGACAACATCATCAGGGTAGTGCTTATAGCCTAAAAGGTTCTGACCACGAAGAAGCATCTGAAGCTTTGTATCAGGACACTTAGCTTTGATGTTACGAAGTCTTACCCATGGGTCTTCATTAAGGTAACGAAGACATGAGTCGAATGTAGCACCGCCCCAGCACTCAAGAGAATAGTAACCTGCCTTATTGAGCTTTTCAAGAACTGGTTCAAAGTCAGCGAACGGCATTCTTGTAGCAATAAGTGACTGGTTGGCATCTCTCAATACGGTTTCTGTAAACTGTACTTTCATAGTTTTTTTGCCTCCAAACACAAGTAATTAATACATAAAATACAAAATTTCCCAATTTAATGTATTGTGATTATTATACATTATAAATGTAGTATTATCAATAGAAAAGAAATAATAAAATAATTTTTGGCGTAATAACGAAAAAAGGCATTAAAAATTGCCTTTTTTTGTCGAGAAATCTACATTGATTTCTTCTTATTTTTCACCTTTATAATTGAAGATAATCCCATAATAATCAGAAATACAGCAAAAGCCTTTGAAAGCCATTCTGATTTAATAAATCCAAGAAAATAACTTGTAAAAATGGAACCTGTTATTCCACCTGCGATAACAGGTAAAATCATCTTGAATTTTATCTGTTTTTTTAATAAATAAATTACTGTTGCAACGACAGCACAAGGAATAAAAAATATTAAATTTATACCTTGAGCAACGATTTGCGGAATTCCTGCAAATACAACAAGATATATTATTAAAACACCGCCACCGCCAAACCCCATTGCACCTATAAGTCCTGACAGAAATCCTGCGATTATTGGAATTACATAGTTCATTTAAAAAGTAACCTCAATCCTGCCCAAATCATAAATAAAGAAAAAATAATACTTAAAATGTTATTCGATATTTTCTTAATCAGAAATGTTCCGATAACACTTCCTAATAGACCGGGAATTAAATAAACATATGAATCCGAAAGTTTAACATCACCATTTATAAGATAAATAACTGCACTGACTATTGTAATTGGCAAAATTGTTGCAACTGCGTTGGTTTGTGCTTGTTTCTGATTCATATTCATTTTTTTATATAAAGGAACAGTCAACATTCCTCCACCTGCACCTAAAAGAATATTTATTGTGCCGATAATAAATCCTGAAATAAAGTTTTTAACAGTAGTCATAATCCACCTCATTAAATTATTTGAATTTAATCTCTTTATTATCCGTAATTGTTGTGATAAAATTATATTAAACAGTTGTTTGAAGAAATCAAATACCAGTTGAATTGAATTCAATAATCAAGTTATTGTTTAATGTTAAAATGAAAGTTATTATTAACTTATAACGTTACACTAAATATTCATGAGGTGATTTTATGACAATCTATTTTGGTGAAAATCTAAAAAGATTACGAAAAGAAAAAGAATTTACTCAAGAAACACTTGCTGATTTTTTAGGTGTAACATTTCAAGCGGTCAGCAAATGGGAAAGGGGAGAAACATATCCTGATATAACTATGCTTCCCGTGATTTCATCTTTTTTCAATGTTTCTGTTGACGAATTACTTGGTGTTAATAAATCAAGAGAAGAAGAACAAATAAACGAATATCTCAAACTATATGATGAGATGAAGTTAAAAGATTTAACTTTGACTTATAATAAATTTCAAAAAGCAGTTAAAGAATTCCCAAATGATTTTCGTATTTTAATTCGATATATGGAACTTTTGCAGGAAGTTAAAGGTTTTGTACAAGGTGAATACAAAGATATTTCAAAAGAGATTACATCAATTTACGAGAAAATACAAAACCATTGTACCGAAGACAGCATAAGAATACGCTCAAAAGTAATTATGATTTCTCACTTGCTGACTAAATATCAATGTATTCCAAATGAGGAAGGTAAATATTGTACAAATAAAGAACTTCTTGAACAGGCAGAAGAAATTATAAATACTTTACCCTCTATTCAAGATTCAAAGGAATTACATTTAATGGATTTATCCTTTGATACTGAATCGTATTATTCAACCCATAAAAATGCTCTTGGAGAATTATTATTTCTGTTTCAGGATACAGCATTTGGTTTTTGCCTTAATTATGAGCCTGAAAAAAGACTTGAAATATTTTTACATATTCAGGGTCTTATAAATTTAATTTTTTCTGACGGCAATTATGGTAAGAACTGTATTAGCAGGCTTTATAATTATGGACATATTGGTCATTTATATCATCAAATCGGTGACGATGAAAATGCTTTAAAATATCTTAAAATTGCTGCTGAATATGCAAAGGAACTTGATGAAAATCCCGACATTTCAGAAAAAGCAATTAGACATTATAATTTCGGACCGATATACCGTGAAACTAATTTATCTCAATTTATGAAAATTGTAATGACAGAGCATTACCCACTATCCGACGAATTCAAATCAAAACCTGAATTTAAAGAAATAATTAAGAATTTAGAATAAAGTAGAGGACGATGCCCACATCGTCCCGATAAAAAAAGAGGCTTTAAAGCCTCTTTTTCTACGTCATTTACTTTTTCACAGTTTTCAAATGCAACTCTTTAAGTCCGTCAACTTCGTCACAAATTTCCTTAAGATTACAAGTTGAGCAGTCAAACATAATATTGTCAAAAATGTGATTTAATGCAGATGTTGTTTGGCTTATTTTCTTTGCAACAGAATTAAGTTTTTCAAAATCATTAAAATCAGTCACAAAGTATATTTCCGCACTTTTTACATAAGAAAATTTTAAATATTCTCTTAAAAGAGCGTTTCCATAATCTGCAAAAGTCACACCGGATTTTACAGTGTTTTTACTGACTCTTATTTGCTCTCTCATATTAAGTGCTGAAGCCCTTGTCATAAAGCCATCAATAGTTAAATGATACCTCAATGCTTCTAACTCTTTGATTTTGTTAAAGGTTTCTTGTTCATCCTCAAACTCTTCAATTTGAATAAAAACAAACTTGCCCAAAGGGGAGTCAGCCTTGATTTCATTAAGGTCAGGACCTTGCAGATATACAAAATTTGATAATTCCATATCACTTGAAACAGCAAGACTGCTGACACATGGTTTTTGATTGCCACCAAGTTCAAATGCTGTATCGGACAAGAAAATTACCGAATTTTTATTACGGACATTCAATGAAACATCGCTTGAAACTACTTTTGCACTATTCAAATTGCATTTTATTTCATTGATAAGGTTATTATATAATCTCATTATAATTTCTTATCTCTTTTCATTTTGTCGTAGTGTTTCTGCAACCAATCATAAATAACTCTGACAAGCTTCATATCAAGATTGAACAAGTAAATTGCAAAAGTGATAAGGAATAATGTAAGAATTACACCTAAAATTATAAACAATACTTCCATTTTAGTTCTCCTTTGCAAGTCCCTTTTGACGAGCATATTCAGCCGCACCTAATGCACCCATAAGCTGTGGATCAGTCTTAAGTTCAACAACATTGATTTTAAGCACTTTCTCAATAGCCTTTTTAAGACCATCATTTTTTGCACAACCGCCTGTGAGTGTGATACTATCGACTGCACCTGCTTTTTTTGCCATAACAAAACAACGCTTTGCAACTGCCAACTGAATACCTGCGGCAATTTCGTCCATAGGTTTGCCTTCACCAACAAGTGAAATAACTTCACTTTCAGCAAAAACTGTACACTGTGCAGTAATTGGAATAGTGTTTTTTGCATTAAGAGAAAGTTTTGAAAATTCAGGTAAAGTCATTTCAAAGGCATTTGCCATTGCTTCGTAGAATCTGCCTGTACCTGCGGCACACTTGTCATTCATAGCAAAGTTTTTAACTGTACCGTCTGTGTCGATTGAAATACCCTTAACGTCTTGACCACCAATGTCGATAATTGCCTTAACTTCAGGGTTTGTAACATGTACGCCCATAGCGTGACAACTGATTTCTGAAATGTTTTCATCAGCAAATGGAACTTTATTACGCCCATATCCTGTACCAATAAGATATGTAAGCTCTTTTGCAGAATTTAAACTATTAACTTGTGAGACTGCATCGTTAAGTGCGATTTCTGCACTCTGAACAGGGTTAATTTTACTTCTATTTGTAACGTTAGCAACCATATTCCCATTCTCGTCAAGAATTACACATTTTGTATATGTAGAACCAACGTCACATCCACCAAAATATTTCATAATTATTCTCCTTTATATTTACCAAGCAAGGTCGTCTTCAAAATCAACAAGAGATGGGTCAACAGGTTCCTCTTGTAAAACAGTCTGCATATATTTGTTTATCTGGTCACGCATTTCACGTCTTGAAATTGTTCGTGGATCCATAAGGTCTTGCTTAACCCAGATAAAGTTTACATTTCTTTCTCTTGCCTGGTCATCAAAAATACCAGTAAGACCATCCATACCTTTGCAAGAAATCTGGTCATACATAATAACGGTATCAGCATTATATTCGTCAACAATTCTCCAAAGTTCGTCAACAACGTTTTGATAACCACCTTTGGTGTGTTTTCTCATAATTGAACGCTGATAAGTTTTTGCAAGGTCTTTAAGTGCTTCTTCTTTATTTTCTGTGTTAATAGGGAGATATGAAATCATGGTTTCCATATCCATAACAACGTTTACACCCCAACAGTTTTCAAGCCAGTTTGCAAGGCTTGTGTAGTAGTTAGCTGGACAAGACCAAACAACTGCTCTGTGGCGCATTTCCTTTGATACAGGAGTCTTTTTTTCGTATGCCTTCATCATTATCTTGTTGACTTTTTTATCAACTTTGAGGAATTTTTCATTCGAACCACCTGAAAGGTTAAAGTAGAAAATTCTGTAAAGCCAGAAACAAGCACCTGTCATTTGTGGGTAATCGGTTCTGTTAATATCCCATTTTTGAAGCTCATAATCAAGCTGTTTATTGTAAAGTTTCATTCCGTTAAAGAACGCATCCCAATCAAACTTTTCTCCAGTTTGCTTTTCAATAAACTCAATAAGAGATTTTATTTCGTCAATACCATATTCTTGAACATCTTCTCCATTGTAACGGAGTGGAACACCAAAACAATGTGTTGGTAATTGAAGTCTTCTATCAAGGAAAGATGAGTTCATAATTGAACCATCACAAGGCATATTTGTTGCAATCATACAACAACCCATTTTTGGATAATCGTCTTCAATTGCAACACCTGCTTCAGCACTCGGAAGAGGACAAACGTCTGCGGGAACACCAAAACTTTCAGTAACTTCAAGGTAAGGTGGTGTAATCTGCTGGTCAACCATTGAAGATAAGAAAATTGGCAATGTCTGTAATGGCATTGGCTGAAGATTTGGAAATCCCAAAAACACTTCGTTAGGAACAATCTCGTCCGTAAGTACAATTTTCTTTGACAGTTTATTGTTCGGATTAATTTTCTCATCAGCACGGAAAGATATATTGATAAGTTTTGTTGTGTGCTTAACAATCATATTGTAGTGAAGATGTGCGATTCTCAATTGCGGACCACGAAGTCCTGCAACGTGTCTGTCAACAAAAGAGGGAGCAGAAAGATAAGACGCCATCCAACGGTATCTCCATAGGCCTTTTACAGTAGAAATAGGTGCTTTAAGAACCATTTTAATCATATCTTTCCAGGTGATGAGCCAACGGTAGTAGTCGTACATTGTATCTTTAAGACCACGCCATTCTCTGTGCTTTAATATGGCAGTATGCTCTTTATAAAGCTTACCATAATTATCCATTTTCTCTCATCTCCTTTGCTTTCTGAATTTTTTTGATTTCAAGACTTTCAACAAAAGCCTGAACACGGGTTCTTAATTGTCCTGATGCAGATGCGGTATATTGTCTGTCAACGGCTGCTGTCGGAACACCATAATCACCACTCATAACGTAAGAAGCAAGTGCTCTTTCATAGCCCCAATATTCACAGAATTTAAGTTGCTCATACATAACACCATCTGCGTTATATTCATCAACAAGTTTTTTTACATATTCTCGACGTTCTTCAACTTTGTCCTGGCTCATATATCTTGGACATTGACTTGTTATCATATAATGAAGTGCAATTTGAGTAAGAACATCATCTTCGTCATTGAGAATAATTTCTTCTCTTCCAGGAAGTGACCCAAAACAATAACGGTCAGCCACTACCAAAGCACCTGAATCTTCAATAAGTTTTGTAAAGTCAGGATCGTCCATTTCGGAACCGGCAACAACAATTTTCGCTCTGTAATTTTTCTTAATATCAGGTTCTCTTGTCTTTAATTCTTCAGCAGTTTCACGAAGTTTGTCAATAATTAAATATTTTGGACAGCAATATGTAGCGAGACAAAGAACATGGAATTCATATCCTGTAATTCTTGGGTTTTCCTCCTTGCGATATTCGCCAATTTCTGTAATAAGTCGACAAATTTCATTATGTTCATTAACTGCTTTTCTGATTGCATCATCACTTGTATCAATGTCATAAACCTCTTGTAATTTATCAAGAACTTTAACCTTTAATTGCTTTGCGAAATGTTTTACTGTGTGTTGTTCAATTTTGAAAGGTGAGTCAAGGAATGTTACAAAGAACTCGTCTTTTGGAACAAGATTAAGTAACTCAAAATGCTCATAACAACGATTCATTTCAGAACAGGTTTCAGAACCGATAAGCGCAGAAAGAAAGTTATATCCACCTTCAATTCCACGTTCAAGTAAAGCCTTTGAATAACCACAAAGAAAAGAACTCATATAATAAGTTGCAATATCCATTGAGCCTGTTCGCGGTGCTCTGAGTCTTACTGAAAAACAATTATCAAGATTTAATAAAACCTCAGGAATATGATAGCAAGTATACGCAATTGCTAATTTACCTTCATCAGTTGCTTGTTTTACAAGGTCATTATTTGCTTCTTGTAACAAATTTTCAAAATAGATTAAATGTTTTAAATCTTTCATTTATATTACCCCAATTTCATTAAGCGCTTTTTTAACGCCGTTCACAACATTTGATTCAGCAGGAAGATTGAAAATATTTTCGCCCTTAATATCAAATACAGATAAATTCTTGTCATCCTCAATATAGCTAAGTACTGGAATACCATTCGTATTAATGTAATCTTTAAGGCTTACATCGGCCATACGGTTGATGATTACACCAATTTTTTCATACATAACCAATTCATCAGCAACGGACTTTATTGTGTTGATAACCTGACAACCCTTTTTACTTGGGTCAGTAATAAGGAGCAGGTGAGTGACCTTTTCCATAACACGACGGTTAATTTGTTCAATTCCGGCTTCACCATCAATTACAACGTAATCAAATTCGTTTGAAAGAATTGAAATAACTTCCTTTAAGTAAGAATTTATTTTGCAATAACAACCTGCAGTTTCAGGACGACCAACAGCAATAAATGAATAACCGTCAGTTTCTATGAGTGCATCAAAAATTCTGTATTTTGCTTCACCCAAAAGTTCAACAGCAGTTCTTGTATCACCTTCATCAACTGATGCTATAATCTCTTTTCTTATATCGTCGATAGTCATTTTAACTTCGATTCCCAATGCAGTTGAAAGCCCTACTGCCGGGTCAGCATCAATGGCTAAAATTCTCTTGTCAGGATATTTTTCTACAAGACATCTGACAATAGTTGCAGAAAGTGATGTTTTACCAACGCCACCTTTACCTGCAACAGCAATTATAGTCGCTTTTCTTTCCATTTTATCACCTTTTTATTTAATTGCTATGGGCATATTCCACTTAAATTTCATAGCAAGAATTCTTAAAATAAAAGTTACAGATAAACCGATAACAAGAGCAAGTTCGTCGTTAACATGAATTATATCGCCATAAAGATGAAGAAGATAATATACAGATGAACCCGCAAGTGCTGCAACGGCATAAACTCGTTTAACTAAAACAAATGGTGTGTAATTTGTGAGAATATCTCGAAGCATACCACCGCAAATACCTGTTAATAGGCCACAGGTTATGCTGATAAGAGCGTCATCTGTATGTCCGTGTTCAAACGCAACTTTAACACCCATTACTGCAAAAATACCAAGACCTAAAGCATCAAAAATATCGTTAATGTGTTCAATTTTTGACTCATTTTCAAGATATGTATGGCTAAATTTGCGAGCAAATAAGAAAACGATAACGGCAACAAAAGCAGAGAGTAAAATATATAATTTCATACTGAAAAATGCAGGAGGCGAAAAACTTAATATAACATCTCGTGTAAGTCCACCGCCTAAAGAGGTAATAATTGCAAGAAGAATAACACCAAAAAGGTCTGTTTTTCTTCTAATTGCAACCATTGCACCTGAAATAGAAAATGCAATAACACCAAGTGTTTCAATAACAGTTGAAAACAATTCCATACATTTTCACCTCTTACCCATAATTGTTATAATTTTAACACAGAACTGAAAAATAGTAAAGAGCTTACAAAATAATAAAAGTCACAATTTCCATTGTGACTTTCAATTTTATTACAATATAAAAGCATCGCAAAGTAACATTATAATCACACCTGATATTCCACCAACTGAGGAAACACCAATTGTCCATTGGTTAATAGGTATATGTATTGATATATATTGTCCAAGCAAATTGACAGCAAACAATGCACATATACCCTGAAGCATGGTTAAAAAAAGAGAAGAAAAGAATTTTTTTGATTTTATCATTGTTATTATTAATATTAAAACATAAATTGTGAATATGATTCCTAAAAATATTTTTGCTGACTGCATTTTTATTACCTCCGTATATCCTGTTAATAAATTTCTATTACTTTTTAGTTTAAAATATGCTATTACAGAATATAATTAAACTAGTTATTGAAAGGGGAGTTATATATGTATGAGACTATTTTTACTTTTGAACAGTATTGTACTTATTTAGAGAAAAACATTATTATGAAGGAAATCATTTATAATGATGGGAAAAGAAAAATTGTTTGTATTAACACTAAATGTATGAATAGCGAAAATGGATGCAAAAACAAATTAAAGCTATTGACCGAATGATAAAAAATATGTATAATATATTCACTAAAAATGTAATTTAACATTAATTTATATATTTCAGCGGTGATTATATGCAAAAAATTGTTGATTCGGTTTATGATATCATCGCATTCTCAAATGGTATCATTTATACTCAGAAAACTGTTCTTGAAAATGGAACAGTAAAAGTTAATTTTTTCGGATATGATATAAAAAGAATGCAAAATACTCCTGTTACCAAAAGTGTATATTTACTTAATAAATTTGGTGCAGAATATAAAAAAATAGCAGAGCAATTGGGCGACTATGTTTCTTGTGATGCAGATATATTACCAAGTAAACATACGGTTATTGTTTATGATAGTGGTGAAACAGGTTTGTTTTCACTTGACGGTGATAGACTAACGTCATGCGTCCCAATATATCAAGGATGTGAAATCAATGGTGTAGTTGCTGACGGCAGACAATTTTGGAGTGTTATTCCAGACAAAAATTGTGTTGTCAGCTATTCAATTTCCCACAAAAAATTCAGTATGAGAATTGGTTCTCCCGACTCTCTTTCTTTTCAGCATCCTGTTTCAATTTCAAAATACGACAATGAACTTTTTATATGTAATACGATTTCAAAAAAGATAAGAAGAATTAATTTGGATGATTATTCAGTCAACGATTTTAGAATTTTTGATGAACCTGTGTATAAATATTTACGTTCATGTGGAAAAGAAATTGTTGTTCTTGAATCGGGTGTATATGTTTTATGATTAATAAAGTCGTACACTCAGTACGACTTTTTCAATATTTAACAATTGACTGTCTAGAA
>JAZSKT010000236.1:0-9203 GCA_045534995.1 Candidatus Fimenecus sp. | reverse complement strand
CATTCAAACGAACATTTGTGCGATAGCGAGGTAATAAAAATGGCTGATAAAAAGAAAGCACTTGAAACTGCATTATTGCAAATAGAAAAGAATTACGGTAAGGGTGCAGTTATGCGCCTTGGTGAAAATAGCTCACTTAATGTTGAGGCTATTTCAACAGGTTCGATTTCACTTGACCATGCAACAGGTATCGGTGGACTCCCAAGAGGCAGAATTGTTGAGATTTACGGACCTGAATCTTCAGGTAAAACAACTCTTGCTTTACAGGTTGTTGCTGAGGCACAGAAATTAGGTGGCGAGGCTGCTTTTATTGATGCTGAACACGCTCTTGACCCGGAATATGCAGAGGCACTTGGTGTTGACATCAATTCACTTCTTGTTTCACAGCCTGACAATGGTGAACAGGCACTTGAAATTGCAGAGGCTCTTGCTCGTTCAGGCGCTCTTGATGTAATTATCGTTGACTCTGTTGCTGCCCTTGTTCCTCGTGCAGAAATTGAGGGCGATATGGGTGACAGCCACGTTGGTCTTCACGCTCGTCTTATGTCACAGGCTCTCCGTAAACTTGCAGGTGTAATCAATAAGTCAAATACAGTAGTTATTTTTATTAACCAGCTTCGTGAAAAAGTTGGTGTGATTTACGGTAATCCTGAAGTTACAACAGGCGGTCGTGCACTTAAGTTCTATTCAACTATCAGAATTGATGTTCGTCGTACTGAACAGCTTAAAGGCACAGGTAATGAGTTTATCGGCTCAAGAACAAGAGCAAAGATTGTAAAAAATAAGGTTGCACCTCCATTTAAAGAGGCTGAATTCGATATTATGTATGGCGAAGGAATCTCTAAAATCGGCGAAATTGTTGACCTGGGTGTTAAGTTTGATATTCTCAAAAAGAGTGGTGCTTGGTTCTATTATGGTGAACAGCGTCTTGGCCAGGGCAGAGAAAATGTAAAACTTCTCTTTAAACAGGACGAAGTTCTTGCAAACGATATTGAAAAGCAGATTCGTGAAAAAATGCAGGAAAATTCAAACTCAAAAAAAGGTGTTATTACAATAGAACAACCGGAAATCGTAAAGGTTCCTACAACAAAGGCAGCTGCACGAGCAATTCTTGATATAGCTGTAGATGATGATTGATAATGAAATTAACCATAAAAGAGGGTAAAGCCAACAAGATTCATATCTATGTTGACGAGGAATACCGTGCTACAGTTGACAGTGACTATTGGTATTCGGAAAAATACAGAAATTTAAAAGATATAAATGAAGAAGAACTGACCGAGTTGCTTGACGCGGTCAGTTTTCGTCGTGCTTATAACAAAGGTCTTGATTTGTTATCCCGCAGACCTTATGGTATAAAAGAACTTGTAAAGAAACTCTGTGAAAAAGGTCACGAAAAAGATGCGTCGCAAAAGGCTTGTGACAGATTACTTGAATTGGGACTTCTCAACGACGAAGAATATGCAAGAATTCTCTCAAATGACCTTTTTGAACGAAAAAAATACAGTGTAAAGAGAATTAAACAGGAATTGGCATATCGCGGAATATCAAGGGAAATAATAGAAAATACTGTTGACGGTCTTGACAACGATGCTGAAAACCGTATTATATTAGTAATCAAGAAAAAATATATGAACAAGATTAATGATGAAAAAGGCAGAAAAAGAGCCATTGATGGTCTTTTACGACTTGGATTTTCCTATTCTGATATAAAGTCTGCCTTAAGAAAAGTTTCTGAATTTACAGAGGAAGAAGATTATGACTAAAAAAGTTGGAATGATATCTTTAGGCTGTCCTAAAAATCAGGTGGATGCTGAAATTATGCTTTCAAAACTTCAAAACGGTGGCTTTGAAATCGTTAGTGACCCTGCCGAGGCTGATGTTGTTATTGTAAATACCTGTGGATTTATTGATGATGCCAAGCGTGAATCAATTGAAAATATCCTTGATATGATTTCCTATAAAGAAGATTGTGAAAATCTTAAGGTTCTTGTAACCGGTTGTCTTGCAGAACGTTATCAGGCAGAAATTTTTAAAGAAATTCCCGAAACTGATGCTGTAATCGGTATTGGTGCAAATGAGGATATCTGTGAAATCTGTGACAGAATTATAAACGGTGAAAAAGTTGAGTCTTTTCCACCAAAAACTGACCTGAAAATTGAAGGCGACAGAATTCTCACAACACCGCCATATTCCGCATACCTTAAAATTGCCGAGGGTTGCTCAAACCATTGTACATACTGTGCAATTCCGTCAATCAGAGGTGAATTCCGTAGCCGACCAAGTGAAAACATCCTCAAAGAAGCAAAGAAACTGGCAAGTGAGGGTGTAAAAGAGCTTATAATCGTAGCCCAGGATACAACTCGCTACGGTGAAGATTTATATGGCAAAAATGCTCTTGTGCCCTTGCTTAAAGCACTTTCAATGGTTGAGGGTATAGAGTGGATTCGTCTTCTTTATCTTTATCCTGAAAGAATCGACGATGCACTTATAGATGAAATTGCAACTAACGAAAAAATCGTAAAATATATGGATATTCCGCTTCAGCATTGTAACAAAAATGTGCTGAAAAGAATGAACAGACACGGCGACAGAGAGAGTCTTACAGCACTTCTCAATAAAATTCGTGAAAAAATTGACGGAATCACAATCCGCACAACATTTATCGCAGGTTTTCCTGGAGAAACAGAAGAAGAGTTTAATGAACTCTGCGAATTTGTCCAAGAAATGCGATTTGAGAGAATGGGTTGCTTTGCTTATTCAGAGGAAGAGGGGACACCTGCTACAAAGCTTGACGGTATGATGGACTTTGAAATTCGTCAAGAAAGAGCAGATGTTATCAATGAGCGACAGAATATGATTCTTGATGAAATAAACGATTCATTAATTGATAAAATTCTTCCGACTATTGTTGAAGGATATGACCCATATACAGATTCATATTATGGCAGAACTTATATGGATGCACCTGAAATTGATACCCAGATTTACTTTACCTGTGGATTTGAACTTCAGGATGGTGACATTGTAGATGTATGTGTAATAAACGTTATCGACGGAGAACTAACAGGAGAAGTTGTATGAAATTAAATATCCCCAATATTCTCACAATTTCAAGGATTATAATAACTCCCATTTTCCTTGCCGTAATACTGATGGAGTCATTACCTCACAGATTTTTAATTGCCTGTTTGATTTTCTCAATAGGTTCAATTACAGATGCTGTTGACGGTCATCTTGCAAGAAAAAGTAATCAGATAACTAATTTTGGTAAATTTTTAGACCCTATTGCTGATAAAGTCCTTACAACATCAGCACTTTTGGCGTTTATGTCAATGGGACTTTGCAATATATGGATTGTAATGCTTGTGCTTACCCGTGAATTTGCAATCGCATCTGTAAGAATGATTGCAGCATCAGGCGGAGTTGTAATTCCTGCAAACATCTGGGGAAAAATCAAAACTGTAAGTCAGATGGTGTTTACCATTTTGATTATGCTTTTAGGCGAAGCATATTATATTGCTGAAAAATTAAATGCAGAATTGTTTGCAAAATTACCGGATTTATCATTAATTTCCAACGGGTTGCTTTGGATTACTGCAATTTTCACTATTATTTCAGGTGTAATTTATCTGATTGACAGCAGAAAAATAATAGATTTTACAAAATAATTGCATTTTGTGAATTTATGTGGTAGAATACATATAATGTTAATAAAAATAATGACTGTGACCGAAAAGAGTAGCAGAAGAATTTTTTATCAGAGATTACGGGTCGTCGGCTGAAAGCCTGTATTAAAAAAACTTTTGCGAAGTGCGTTCGTGAGTCGATGCGGTGAAATCAGTATCCGTGTCCGTATAGCTACGTTACAGCTTTTGAGTTATAAATCGAAGTGGAACCGCGATTATTCGCCTTCGTCTGTTTGTGCAGATGAAGGCTTAATTTTTTTTGGAGGAATATTTTTGTTCAAACGACTAATTGAAGATATTCAGACGGTAAAAGAGCGTGACCCTGCGGCTACGAGTATTCTTGAAATCCTGTTTCTCTATCCGGGACTTAAAGCCATAAGAATGCACAGAGTTGCCAATTGGTTTTTCCGTCATAAAATGAGATTTATTGCTCGTGCAATTTCTCAACATGCAGTAAAAAAGACTAATATCGAAATTCATCCCGGTGCTACTATCGGCAAACGATTTTTCATTGACCATGGAACAGGCGTGGTAATCGGTGAAACAGCTGAAATTGGTGATGATGTTACAATTTATCAGGGAGTTACACTTGGTGGTACAGGTAAGGATACAGGCAAACGACATCCTACTATCGGAAACGGAGTTATGATTGGCTCAGGTGCAAAGGTTTTAGGTCCTTTCAAGGTGGGCGATAACTCAAATATTGCATCAGGTGCCGTTGTGCTTGATGAAATTCCGCCGAACTCAACTGCAGTGGGTGTTCCTGCAAGAGTTGTAAAACGAAACGGTAAACGAGTTGACAATCTTGACCAGGTTCATATTCCTGACCCTGTGTCACAGGAATTCTGCAGACTTAATGCGAAAATTGAAAAACTTGAAAAAGAACTTGCTAAATATAAAGGAGAAGAAAACTAATGAAAATTTTTAACACTCTCACAAGACGAAAAGAAGAACTTAAAACTCTTGTACCAAATGAATTGAAGGTTTACGCTTGCGGACCAACAGTTTATAACTACATCCATATTGGTAATGCTCGTCCTCTTTGTGTATTTGATACATTCAGAAGATATATGGAATATCGCGGATATAAGGTTAATTTTGTACAGAACTTTACTGATATTGACGACAAAATCATACGTAGAGCAAATGAAGAGGGTACAGATTATAAAACTGTTTCTGAAAAATATATCAAAGAATTCTGGACAGATGCAAAGGGTATGAATGTCCGTGAAGCAACTACTCATCCAAAGGCTACTGAAAATATTGACGAGATTATCAATATCGTAAGCACTCTTATCGAAAAAGGCTATGCTTATGCAGTAGATAACGGTGACGTTTATTTCAGCCCAAAACAGTTTAAGGAATATGGTAAACTTTCACATCAGCCTCTTGAAGACCTTGAAGCAGGTGCAAGAATTAATATCGGTGAAGTAAAAAGAGAACCGATGGACTTTGCTCTCTGGAAGAGTGCAAAGCCGGGCGAACCATATTGGGAATCACCTTGGGGACACGGCAGACCTGGTTGGCATATTGAATGCTCAGCAATGGTAAGAAGATATTTAGGTGAAACAATTGACATACATTGTGGTGGTCAGGACCTTGTTTTCCCACATCATGAAAACGAAATTGCACAGAGCGAATGCTGTAACGGTGTTCCTTTTGCAAACTATTGGATGCATAACGGATTTATCAGTGTTGATAATGTCAAGATGTCAAAGTCATTAGGTAACTTCTTCACAGTTCGTGATGTTGCTAACGAATACGGCTATGAACCAATCCGTTATTTCCTTATTTCTTCTCATTACAGAAGTCCAATCAATTACAGTGTTGATATTATTGAACAGTGCAAGGCATCTCTTGTTCGTCTTTATAATTGCCGTGAAAGTCTCGATTTCGCACTGAAGAATGCTGTTGATACTGTTCCTGCAGATGCAGAGGAAATTAAAAAAGCTCTTGATATGCGTCGTGAACAGTTTATCCGTGTTATGGATGACGACCTTAATACTGCAGACGCTATTTCAGCAGTATTTGAACTTGTAAAGGATATTAACACTAAGGTTATAACTGATGCTCCTGCAAAGGAACTTGTAGAATATGCAACAAAACTCTTTGATGAGCTTACAGGTGTTCTTGGCCTTGTTTATAACAGAAAGACAGAAAGCCTTGATGATGAAATCGAAAAACTTATTGAGGCTCGTACTCAAGCGCGTAAAGACAGAAATTGGGCAGAGGCTGACAGAATTCGTGATGAACTCAAAGCACAGGGTATTATTCTTGAGGATACTGCTCAAGGTGTTAAGTGGCACAGAGAATAATCATATCTTGTCACAGAAAAAAGTAATGGAATAGTCATTACACACAATTGTATATTTATATCTGTCGACGGTGATTATGGAATTGCCGTCGACAAAATTTATGTCTTCAGCCAAAAAATCACAGTTATCAAATATTTTCATCTGTTCTTCATAATCTTTGCCTGTGAAAATACTGCACATCTGACAATATGCAATTTTTGCATTTTCAATGTTGCCCTCAGCGGTTATAAGCAAAGAAAGTCCTTTGATATTGTTGTCCTCATCAAGGAGAAGGGTAATCATATTGCTTTCTCTTGTAAGAAAAAGGAAATTTCCATCATTCTTTTTGCTTAACAGAAATTCACTTGTCATATAATCGGTATCAAAATTCTCATTTATTCTCTCAACAAATTGTTGTACACCGAATTTGCTCTCTTTTGAGCATGAGCAAAGAAATACAGTTATAAAAACCATTAAAATTGCCAATAATTTCTTCATATAATTTCCACCTTATAATATAGTTGTTGATAATGTATATGAATAAAGGGAGAAATTTACAATTTTTTAACAAATTTAATATTGAAAAAATTTGTTAAAATGTTGTAAAATATAATGAAAAATAATGTGCAAAGGATAGTGATTTCCTTGTTTAAAAATTTTAAAAAGAAAAGTCTTAAAGCAAAAATTGGAATAATTGCATTCGCATTATTTATAATCTTATTGGTTTCATATGTGCTTTATTCTAATTTCAAACCTGAACCTCCGGTACAGTATGAGATTGCTGATGTTGTTTACGGTTCAGTTACAGATTCTCTTGACGTTGGCGGAACAGTTGAGTCAGGTGTTTCAGAAAACTTGATGGCTGTTGAAGGCGTAATGGTCGAAGAGGTTTTTGTAAATGTAGGTGATAAGGTTGCAAAGGGTGACAAACTTGCCACTTTCAATGTGTCAACTGTAATGGAACATCTTAATAAAGCAAAGTCAGACTATGATAACGCTCTTAAAGATTATAATAATGCTAAAGAGTTAGCAGATAATAATTCAGATAAAAAAGCAGAGTTGAGTGTTGCAATTGACAAAAAGAATGCTGAAATTTCTGCACTTAAAGAGGAAATTGCAAAACTTGAAAAAGAAGTTGAAGATAGTGGTTCATTAGTTGAAATGAAAAATATTCCTCAAGAACAGATTGACGCTATTGCAGCACAGATGAAACTAAACGGTGTTAAAAATAAACGAATTGAAGAATATGTGAAGGCAATGTCTGAAATTCAGATTCCATCAATGTCATCAGATACTTCTAAGCATGAAGAACTTTTACAGAAGAATATTGAGTTGGCACAGCTCATTTCTGAACTTTCAATTCTTCAGGCACAAAGTGCAATGACTGTTTCAACTGATAATTCAACAGTGATTGATGCTTTAAAAGCAGTTGCAGATTCTAAAAAAGCAACTTATGACAGTATTAAAGAAATATACGATTCAATGAAAAACGGTTGGATTGCAAAAAATGATGGTATTGTAACTGCTGTAAATGTTAAAGCAGGAGAGAAGTTTGTACCTGTTGATGAAATGCAGAATAACTCTTTTGATATTTCTGCGTTGTTAAGTGGTCAGGGAATTGATAATGACTTTATCGCTTCACTTGTTGGTGGCAGTAATTCTCTTCCAACAGGCACAGGCATTACTATTGAGAGTTATGATGACTTAATTGTTTCAATAACTGTAGGAAAAGCAGACCTTCTTAAAGTTAAGGTTGGTATGGAAGCAACAGTTAAGAGCCTTAACCAGGAATATAATGCTGAAGTTATCTATGTAGGTGCAACAGCACAAAACTCAGGACTTGATATTAATTCATTAATGAGCGGAACAACCGGTACAAACGGTGCTGTTATTAAAGTGAAAATCAAGAATCCTGATGAAAAAGTTGTAATCGGTTTTGATGTTGATATTAAGATTAAACTCAATACAGTTGATGATGTATTGAAAGTTCCGGTTGAGTCAGTAATATACAAGAATGGCGAATATTCTGTATTTGTATTTGACGAATCTGAAAGCAAGGTATATAAGCGTGTAATTACAAAGGGTTCACTTGACGATACAAGCTATGAGGTTGTTGAAGGACTTTCAGAGGGCGAAAAAGTAGTAAAGAGTCCTGACCCAAATATGGAAGATGGAACAAAAATCCAAGAAAAAACTGCTTGATTGGGGTGTAGATATTGAATATTAAAGAAAATATCCGCATTGCCGTATTTAGCATAAAAACTAATTTGATGCGTTCACTTCTCACAATGCTTGGTATCATAATCGGTGTTGCATCAGTTATTGCTATTGTTACTGTTGGTAACGGTGGTCGTGATTATATTGTAGGTATGATTCGTGATATGGGTAATAGTGCTATTTCCCTTAATGTACGAGGAAGCGCTGCTGACGACGAAGACTACTTCACAGATGCTGATATTGAGGCAATAAAAAATATTGATGGTGTTCAGTATGCCTCAATGCAGACTATGGCTATGTGCGGAATGTCTGCGAATGACCGTGACGGATTTATGATGGGAATCGGCGGCAATACTGATATGCAGTTACTTATGCAAACACCTTGTATTTATGGTAGATTTTTCAACGAAGAAGAATACGTTGAAGGCAAGAGTGTTGGTGTAATTGACGTTGGTAGTGCTATTCAGCTTTTCGGCAGAAGAAATGTAGTAGGCGAATATATTTACTGCAACTCAGAGAACTTGACAGCATCAATTAAGATTATCGGCGTTATTGACATAATGGCTGGTATGAATATGGATACCGAAGAGATGATGGAAACGATGTCTGCATCTATGGGCGGTTTACAGATGAACAGCTGTATGATGATTATGCCTGCTCCAATGGTATCTGCAATTAATGGTTCTTCACAAAATCGTTATGACACAATCAATATTACAGCGGTTGATGAAAGTAAACTTGATGGCATCGGTACTGCGGCAATAAACTATATTCGCTCTTTGCATGATAACTTTGAAAAAGATTGCTATATTGTTACTAATATGGCAACATATATTGACCTTCTTGACACAGTTATTAATGTTTTTACAATATTTATTGCTGCCGTAAGTGCAATTTCACTTGTGGTTGGTGGTATCGGTGTTATGAATATAATGCTTGTTTCCATTACAGAGCGTACTCGTGAAATCGGTATAAGAAAAGCACTTGGTGCAAAAACGGGTAC
>JAZSKT010000020.1:0-6209 GCA_045534995.1 Candidatus Fimenecus sp. | reverse complement strand
AGTCCTGTCATCAAAACAAAAAATGTCTGCAGAGTTACAGGCATCATATTGGGCATTGGAATTCGTATAAATGAGCCTATGCATATCAATGTGCAAAATAATGCTGATAGTGTAAGTGTTACAATTAAATTTCTTCTTTTCATAAAAGCCTCACATTAACATCACCCGACGAAATTTCCTCAATTTCGTCATTTTCATTTTTTACAAGTAAGTGACAATCGTCTGTGATTCCTAAAACTGTTGCGTGTCGTGTGCTATCACCTTGAATAATATTAATTTCTTTTCCCGTTAAATATGAGTACTCTTTATATCTTCTGATGTAATCCTTATCATCTCCGTTATACATACTGAAAAATGCATTAATTACATCGGCAACAATTTTTTCCTTGATGTTTTCTTCTGTATTTCCCGGGAAAATTGCAGTTGCAATATTTTTTATATCATCAGGAAACCCGTTTTCGGGTGCAACTACATTTATACCAATACCAACAACAGCGTAATCGAGTTTTTTATCAGCATTTACAGAACCTTCTGTTAAAATTCCGCAGACTTTTTTTCCATCAATATAAACATCATTAACCCATTTAATTTTAACATCATTTTTATTGTATTTCATAACAGTTTCTGCAACAGAAACTGCAGCCATTACAGTCAAAAATAGTGAATTTTCGGCAGAAATTTCAGGATATAAAAGTAAAGAAAAGTAGATTCCCGTGCCATTTGGAGAATAGAAAGAACGACCCATTCTGCCCCTGCCACCTGTCTGACTTAAGGCTATAACGAGTTTATTTTCTTTCTCCCCCTGTGAACCTAACTTTTTCAAATAGCTATTTGTAGAATCAAGTTCATCAAAAATTGTGATATTCAATTTTTGGTCTAAGTATTGTTCTAATATTTTCTTATCCAAAATTATTCTCTCTCATTCGACACAATATGCATAATCTCTTTCGGCATAGTTTTTAAATATTCCTTCATAAATATAGGATATGCGACATATTTATCCAAATCATCAATAGGAATCCAATGTACAGTTTCTTTGTATCCACCACTTGTATAACTTTCACTGTTTAACTCCTTTGTTCCTCTTGGTTTCATTAAATAGTAAAACGCTATTTCGTGACAAAGTGTATCAGGCTGAGTTCCACCGTCACCAAAGAAAAAGTTCTCGTGAATAACTGCCAATCTATCAATTTCATAATGTACGCCTGTTTCTTCAAAAACTTCTCTTACAACAGCATCTTCAGATGATTCGTTCATATGTACCGCACCACCGATTGAATACAAATAATCAGCTGTTTCATTACCTGCAAACAAAACACAATTATCTTCTACTATAATTGCCGCCGCACGATAACGAAACCAATTATTCTCTTTTGTAAAACCACAATCAAAAGCCATATGAACACCACCTATAAAATAATATTATTATATATTGAAATATAAAATTATGCAAGAAAAAAGGACTCAAAAGAGTCCTTAAATTATAAGTGCCAAATATCTTTTGCATATTCTTTAATTGTTCTGTCTGATGAGAACTTACCTGCATTACACATATTGAGCCAACACTTTGTTCAAAATTTCTTTAAGTTTTTATAATCAGCATTAACTCGTTTCTTTGTTTCAAGATAATCGTTAAAATCGAGAAGCAAGTAGTAATGGTCAGGTTTATGCCATGATGCACCCTTAAGAATCGAATCATAGAGTTCTTTGAAAATCTTTGTTTTTCCGTCTTTCAAAGTACCGTCAATGAGAGTATCAAGAACACGGTTGATTTTTTTATCAGCTTCATAAAGTTCTTTTGAAGAATATGTTTCTTTTAATTCTTCAATATCCTCAACTCTTGCACCGAAAATATAGTTGTTCTCTTCCCCTGCTTCTTCAACGATTTCAATGTTTGCACCGTCATAAGTTCCAAGTGTTACTGCGCCATTGAGCATAAGTTTCATATTACCTGTGCCACTTGCTTCTGTTCCTGCAGTTGAAATCTGTTCACTGACATCAGCGGCAGCAACAAGTTTTTCGGCATAAGAAACATTATAGTTCTTAACGAAAACAACCTTGATATATTTTGAAACTTCACTATCTTTTTCGATAAGTTTTGCGATTTCATTAATAAGCTTGATTATACCTTTTGCACGAGCATATCCCGGTGCAGATTTCGCACCTAAAATGAAGGTTGTAGGTGTGAAATCTTTTAAAGAACCTTCTTTTATTTCAAAATACAATTCAAGAATTGCAAGTGCATTGAGCAACTGTCGCTTATACTCGTGAAGTCGCTTAATTTGAATATCGAAAATTGTATTTTCATCAACTTTTACACCATCGTGAACATATATATACTCGGCCAACTGTTTTTTCTTTGTTTCTTTTATAGAAATAAAACGATTTAAAACATTTTCATCATCAGCAAACTTTTCAAGTTCTTTGAGTTTATCAAGGTTAGTTATCCATTCGTCACTTCCTAAAAGTTCAGTAATAAATGATGATAATTCACGGTTACAAAGCAACAACCATCTTCTTTGTGTAATACCATTTGTCTTATTTTGGAACTTTACAGGGTATAAGTCATACCAATCTTTCAAAACATCAGTTTTAAGAATATTCGTATGAATTCGAGCCACACCATTTACATACTTTGAACAGAAAATTGCAAGATATGCCATATGAACTCTTTTGTCCTGAATAATCTGCATTTTTTCTGCTTTTTCCTTTGGAATTTCTGCACTCTTAAGCTCTTTTTTAAGCATTTTATCAAGTTGCTTAATAATATCAAGTACCTGAGGAATTGTATCGCGAATAATCTTCAAATCCCACTTTTCAAGAGCTTCCTGCATAATTGTATGATTTGTATAATTAAACACATTTTTACAAATCTCAACAGCCATTTCAAATTTTACATTTTCATTGACAGTTAAAAGTCTGATAAGTTCAGGAATTGAAATTACAGGATGTGTATCATTAAGTTGTATTGTAATATAATCTGCAAATTTTGAAAAATCATTACCGTGAATGACTTTAAATTTTCTGATAATATCCTGTAAAGATGCACTCGAGAAGAAATACTGCTGTTTAAGTCTTAATTTCTTTCCTTCATTATTGTCATCATTAGGATAAAGAACACGGGATATATCCTCTGCTCTGTTCTTTAAAGCAACAGATTTATCATACTTTTGTGCATTGAACAAATCAAAATCGAATGGCATAAGAGATTCGCTTTGCCATAATCTTAACGTACCGATATTATCCGTGCCATAACCGATAACAGGCATATCATATGGCACAGCTTTAACTGACATATCTTTGAAATCAACTGTTACGGAATCACTTTCACATCTGACAGACCAAGGGTCGCCCCACTTTGTCCAATCATCTGCTGTTTCAATTTGAAAACCATTATGAAAATCTTGTTTAAACAGACCATATTTATAACGAATACCATAACCATCAAGCGGAATGTTAAGTGTTGCAGCACTTTCAAGGAAGCAAGCTGCAAGACGACCTAAACCACCATTACCGAGTGCTGCATCTTCAACATCTTCAAGTGCGTTTAAAGATACACCGTATTCGTTAAGTTCTTTTTCAACATCATCATATAACCCCTTTGATACAAGGTTGTTGTAAATTGCACGACCCACAAGAAATTCGGCAGAAAAATAAAACGCAGTTCTGTTTTTTATTCGATAATCTCTGCTTTTCTTCCAATCATCGGAAATATATGACATAACAGCACATGAAATTACATCATGTAGCTCATATGAACTTAATTCTTTAATATTTTTAAAATATTTACTTTTAGCAATTTTTTTTGCATCATTAACTATTTGTGACATTTATTTTACTCTTTTCTGTTTAGGAATTCTCTGATACAGATTTGTATAATATTTTAATTTTACAGTTAACTCATCTGTTATATAATCAGGTTTTGCACGCCATTGCCAATTATACTTGACTGTTGACGGAAAATTCATTCGTGCTTCATTTCCAAGTCCAAGTAAATCCTGCATTGTTACAATTGCAGTATCAGAATTACTTGACCATACAGCCTTCATAAATCCCCAATTATAGCCCTCTCTTTTTGACAATCTAAGATATTCTTTTGCTCTTTTGCGTGTTTTTCTCGGGGCTGTTTTTGTCATATATCCAATTACCGTGTCATTATCGTGCGTGCCTGTATAAGCAACTGAATTCTTTGTAAAATTATGAAGAAGATAGTCATTTTCTTCGTCAGTATCAAATGCAAACTGTAGAACTTTCATACCCGGATATTTGCTTTGTTTAAGTAACTTTTTGACAGCAGGCGTCATATATCCCAAATCCTCGGCAATAATATTCATTTTACCAAGTGATTTCTCTATTTCTTTAAAGAACTCAATTCCGGGACCTTTTCGCCATTCACCATTTTTTGCAGTTTTTGAGTCAGCAGGAATACAGTAATAAGACTCAAATCCTCTGAAATGGTCAATACGAATTACGTCACATATTTTACATAGATGTTCAATTCTATTTTTCCACCAGGAATATCCATCTCTTTTCATATAATTCCAATCATATAATGGATTTCCCCACAACTGACCATCATTAGAAAATGCGTCAGGAGGACAGCCTGCTACCTCAATAGGATTGCAATCTTCATCAAGTAAAAACTGCTTTGGATTTGCCCATACATCAGCACTGTCACCTGCAACATAAATTGGAATATCACCAATTATTTTTATACCATTTTCATTAGCATATTGCTTTAAATTGTTCCATTGCTCAAAAAAAGTAAATTGGATAAATTTATGAAATTCAACATCATCTTTCAATTCATTTTTTGCATTAAATACACTTGATTCTTTTCGTGTTTTAAGTTCTTGTGGCCATTCATTCAAAGGCTTTCCGTTAAAAGAATTTTTCAAAGCCATATATAATGCAAAATCATCAAGCCAAAATGAATTTTTATCACAAAATTCAATAAAATCTGACCTATTCAAATTAAATTTATTAAAAGCTTTTCTTAAAACCTTAAATCGATTTTTATATAATAAAAGAAAATCAATTTTTTCGGGATTTTCACACCATTTTATTCTTGAATAATCATTCTTTTTGAGCAATCCATCATCACAAAGAAAGTCAAAATCAATAAAATAAGGATTACCTGCAAATGTTGAAAAAGATTGATATGGAGAATCGACATAACTTGTAGGACATAAAGGCAAAACCTGCCAATATGTCTGTCCGCTTATCTTTAAAAAATCAATAAAATCATATGCTTCTTTACCTAATGTACCGATTCCTGTATCTCCCGGCAAAGAAGAAATATGCATTAAAACACCGCTTGCTCTCATAAAACCACCAACAAAAATATATTATTTTTTGAGAAAAATGTCAATCACATATAAGTCTTTCATTGATTTTATCAAAGATATGAATTCTGTCAATATCTAATTTTAATAAATAATCTTTTTCGCTTTCAATATTCTGATTTGATGATACATTTGCTATCACCTTTTTACCTTCAAAATTACCATATAAGAAATAATCGGCTCCGGTCATTTCTACAATATCAACATATAATTTAATTGTATTTTCCTTTTCATTTTTATTTGAGATTGTCATATCTTCCGGTCTAATTCCAAGAATAACATCTCTGTTCTCATAAAGAATGAGAAAATCATTCATTCTTTCAGGTAATTTTATTTCGTAACTTGAAATAACGGCATAATAATTATTATTTTTCTTAATAATTTTACATTCAATAAAATTCATCTGTGGTGAGCCGATAAAACCTGCAACAAACAAATTTTTAGGATGATTATATAACATTTGTGGAGTATCATACTGTTGAATTACTCCTTCTTTCATTACCACAATTCTATCGCCCATTGTCATAGCTTCTGTTTGGTCATGGGTAACATATACAAATGTTGTTTCAAGTTGTTTATGAAGCATTGAAATTCTGCTTCGCATTTCTGTTCTAAGTTTTGCATCAAGATTGGACAAAGGTTCATCCAAAAGAAAAACAGATGGTTCCCTTACCATTGCACGACCTAATGCAACTCTTTGCCTTTGTCCACCTGACAATGCACGTGGTTTTCTGTTAAGATATCCTTCAATATCAAGCATTTTTGCTGCCGTTTTAACTTTTTTATCTATTTCCTCTTTTGGTACTTTTCTGTTTTTTAAACCGAATGCCATATTTTTATACACAGACATATGAGGATATAGAG
>JAZSKT010000046.1:0-9548 GCA_045534995.1 Candidatus Fimenecus sp. | reverse complement strand
TTATTATGGCAAAAAACAGATATGTTGGCGATTATCCTGTAATCGGTATTCGTCCTATTGTTGACGGTCGTCGTGGTCCTATGCAACTTCGCGAAAGCCTTGAAGACCAGGTTATGGCTATGGCTAATGCCGCTAAAAAATTATTCGAAGAAAATCTTTTCTATTCAAACGGTGAACCTGTAAAGGTTATTATGGCTGACAAATCAATCGGTCGTGTGCCTGAGGCTGCCGCTTGTGCTGACAAATTCCGTAAAGAAGGCGTTGATTTTACGCTCTCAGTTACACCTTGTTGGTGTTACGGTTCAGAAACTATGGATATGGACCCATACACAATCAAGGGTGTTTGGGGCTTTAATGGCACAGAACGTCCCGGCGCTGTTTATCTTGCAGCAGTTCTTGCAGGTCACGCACAGAAAGGTCTTCCTGCATTTGGCATTTATGGTCACGAAGTTCAAGACAGAGAACAGGTTGCTGAAATCCCTGATGATGTTAAAGAAAAACTTCTCCGTTTTGGTCGTGCAGCAGTTGCTTGTGCTACAATGCGTGGCAAGTCATATCTTCAGATTGGTTCACAATGTATGGGTATTGCAGGCTCAATTATTGACCAGGACTTTATGGAATCGTATCTTGGTATGCGAGTTGAATCTGTTGATGAAGTGGAAATTCTTCGCCGAATGGAAGAAGGAATTTACAACGAAGAAGAATACCAGAAGGCTCTTGCTTGGACAAAAGAGCATTGTAAAGAGGGACGTGACGACAACCCTGAATCAGTTGAATTCTTAGGTGAAGAGCGTCGTATTAAATTCACAGATGAAGAAAAAGAAAAGCAGTGGGAATTTACAGTTAAGATGTACTGTATTATCAAGGATTTGATGGCAGGCAACAAAAATCTTCCTGATGCTTTTGAAGAAGAAAAAGTTGGTCACAACGCTATTGCGGGTGGTTTCCAGGGACAAAGACAATGGACAGACCATTGGCCAAACTGTGACTACCCTGAAGCACTTCTTTCATCAACATTCGATTATGAAGGTGCTCGCGAACCATACACATTGGCTACTGAAAATGATGTACTCAACGGTCTTGGTATGCTCTTTATGAGATTACTCACTCACCGTGCACAGATTTTCGCTGATGTTCGTACATACTGGTCAGGCGAAGCAACTGAAAGAGTAACAGGCTACAAGTTGGATGGCAAGGCTAAAGAATCTAACGGTATTATTCACCTTCTCAACTCAGGTGCTGCTTGTCTTGACGCTTGTGGTGAATGCACAGACGAAAACGGCAATGCTATTATGAAAAAATGGTGGGAAGTAACTGACGAAGATATTAAGAAGATGACTGACGCAACAGTTTGGTGCGAAGCAGGTTTTGATAACTTCAGAGGTGGCGGATTCTCAAGCCATTACACAACAAAGGCTGAAATGCCTTGCACAATGATTAGACTTAACCTCGTTAAAGGTCTTGGCCCTGTTCTTCAGATTGCTGAAGGTTGGACAGTTAACCTTCCTGACGAAGTTTCTGACACACTTATGGAAAGAACTAATCCAACTTGGCCTTGTACTTGGTTTGCTCCACGTTGCGACGGCAAAGACGGTTCTCCATTCAAGACTGCATACGAAGTAATGCAGAACTGGGGTGCTAACCACGGTGCTATTTCTTACGGCCACATTGGTGCAGACTTAATCACAATGTGTTCAATGCTTCGTATTCCTGTTTGTATGCACAATGTTCCTGAAGACAAGATTTTCCGTCCTGCAGCATGGAACGCATTTGGTATGGACAAAGAGGGCGCTGACTACAGAGCTTGTCAAACTTATGGTCCACTTTTCAAGAAATAAGGAGAATCTCGCATGACATATATGGAAATTCGTGAGCAGATATGTGATATCTGCCATAAGATGTGGCAACTTGGTTGGGTTGCGGCAAATGATGGTAATGTTTCCGTAAAGTTGCCTGACGGCAACTTTATGGCTACTCCAACCGGTATCAGCAAGAGTTTTATCACACCTGAAAAGCTTGTGATTATCAATGCTGACGGTGAAGTGCTTGAAGGTGCACCTTACAAACCATCAAGCGAAATTAAAATGCATCTTCGTTGTTATAAAGAACGTGAAGATGTTGGTGCAGTTGTACATGCTCACCCACCAACAGCAACAGGATATGCAGTTGCGGGTAAAAGCCTTGACGAATATTCAATGATTGAAACGGTTATTGCAATCGGCTCAATTCCGCTTACACCTTACGGTACACCAAGTACAAACGAAGTACCTGAGGCTATTGCACCTTATCTTAAAGAGCATGATGTTATGCTTTTACAGAATCATGGTGCTTTGACAGTTGGTTGTGACCTTATTACTGCATATTACAGAATGGAAACTCTTGAGTTGTTTGCTAAAATTTCACTTACTGCTCACCTTCTTGGTGGTGCACAGGAAATTTCAAGACCACAAATCGATAAACTCTTATACTTAAGAGAAAATTATTATGGTGTTACAGGCAAACATCCGGGTTACAAACATTACAACAAGGAAGATGAATAATGCTTAAAAATATACCAAAAATTTTGTCCCCTGAATTGCTCAAAGTCCTTTGTGAAATGGGACACAGCGACAGATTGGTTATTGCTGACGCTAATTTCCCTGCTGAAAGTATGGGTAAAGACGCAATAGTAATCCGTGCTGACGGACACAAAGCCACAGACCTTCTTGATGCAATTCTTACAGTATTCCCTCTTGACACTTATGTAAACAATCCTGTTTCTCTTATGCAGGTTATGGCAGGTGACAATGTGGAAACACCTATTTGGGATGAATACAAAAAAATTGTCGCAAAGCACGACGACAGAGGTGCAGCGGCTTTCGGAGAAATTGAGCGCTTTGCATTTTATGAAGAGGCTAAAAAGTGCTATGCAATTATTGCAACAGGCGAATCCGCACTTTATGCAAACCTTATTTTACAAAAAGGTGTAATATAATTATGAAATATTGTTTAGCCATTGATATGGGTGCTTCAAGTGGTCGTCATATTCTCGGATATGTTGAAAACGACAAATTAAAGCTCCAGGAAATATACCGATTTGAAAACGGAATAGTTGATATTGACGGTACTCTTTGTTGGGATATTGATAAACTTTTTACAGAAATCAAAAACGGTCTTAAAGAGTGTCACAAAAGAGGAATTCATCCCGAAACGGTTGCCATTGACACATGGGGCGTTGACTATGTTCTTCTTGATAAGGATAAAAAAGAGATTTTACCTGCTGTATCCTACCGTGACGGCAGAACTCTTGGAATTCCTGAAGAAATTGACAAGATTATTCCAAGAAAAGACCTCTATGAGCGTACTGGTATTCAAGCCACAAACTACAACTCAATCTATCAGTTGTACTGTGACAAAAAATCAGGAAAACTCCAGAATGCAGAGTATTTCTTAATGATGCCTGAATATTTCTCATTTAAACTCACCGGCAAAATCAGAAATGAATATACTCTTTCAACAACAGGCGGACTTGTTAATACTGAAACCTTTGAGCGTGATGAAGAAATTCTTGAAAAGTTGGGAATTGATAAAAAAATCTTCACTCCCCTTTCACTTCCCGGAACGGTTGTAGGCAATTTAAGCGATGAGGTAAAGGCAGAAATTGGATTTGACACTACTGTCATTCTTTGTGCTTCACATGATACTGCATCTGCGGTTGCAGCCTGCTCTGTTGGTGATAATGGAATATACATTTCATCAGGTACATGGAGCCTTATAGGTACAGAAAACCTTGAGCCTGTCACCTGCGAAAAAGCTATGAATTCAGGTTTCACAAACGAAGGCGGAATAGAACATCGCTATCGTTTCCTTGAAAATATTATGGGTATGTGGCTTTTACAAAATATCCGTAAAAACCTTGATAAGAAGTACACATATGACGAAATGATGCAGATGGCAATGGAAAGTGATTTTACTGAAATCATTAATCCTAACGCCGAAGACTTTTTAGCACCTGACAATATGATTGAGGCAATCAGAAAATATCTCGGCAAGCCTGATTTACCAATCGGTGATGTACTTAATTCTGTTTATCATTCACTTGCAAAGGCTTATGATGATGCGGTTAAGGTTATTGAAGAAATCAGTAATAAGAATATTGATGTTATCAATATCGTTGGTGGCGGTTGCAAGGATACTTATCTTAATTCCCTCACCGAAAAATACACCGGGAAAAAGGTAATTGCAGGACCAGTTGAAGCTACTGCAGCAGGAAACATTATGGTTCAGTTAATGTATCTTGATAAAGAACTTGACCTTACATCTGCAAGAGGGTTAATTAAAAATTCTTTCAGCAAAAATTAAATATACTTTTGGGACATCTATTCGATGTCCCTTTACTTTTTTCGTCATTTGTAACATATAATTTATAATTGTTATAATCAGTATGACGAAAAAAGTATTTTTTTATTTCTTCTCTTTATTTTTCTAGAACAATAAGGTATAATTAGATGATGAATTTAAAAGGAGTGGTTTAATGACAAAAACTGAAATTATCAGCACTGTCAAGGGCTTGCCTTCTTATGTGAAAGAGCATTGGAACAAACCTAATGAAGGTGAATTTGTTTCATTAAAAGAATTCTGTGCGTACACCGCAACACAAGCAGGTTCTTACATTTTTCTGACTGCATCGGGAATGTTATCCTTCTCAGCATCATATTTTTGTGGTTCTATTATGGGACTAAGTAATATGCAGTTCCAGCTTGTTAATGTGATAAGTACAATTATTGGCTATCTGTTTATGTTTATGAACCCAATCAGCGTTCTTATTTATGAAAACCACGGTGAGCTTTCTCCAAAGATGAGAAGGTTTGCTCATATTTGTTATTCGGGTGAAATGGTTATAGGTTTGCTACTTTATTTCGTACCTATGGACGCTCTTGACTTTATGTTAGGCACTCCACAAATTGTTGCAAACATTCTGTTCATAAGTGGTATAACCAACTACACAACATGGGGAATACGCAAAAAGTTCTGTGCAAAATACGGAAGACTTAAACCGTTTATTCTTCTTTGCGGTATTCCTGCTGCAATAGTTATGTCAATAATTCCATTCTTACCTATTCAGGGACTTCCAAGTGTTTATAAGCTCGTTATTCTTCACGGTGCATTCATATTTATGAACTTCTTCTATAATGCTTATGTTGGTGTTAACGGTCTTGTTACATTTATGACACCAAACTCACAGGAAAGACAAAGACTTCACTCAATCGTTCCTATTATTACGGGACTTTTCCCATCAATTATCAGTCTTTTCTTCCCTATGCTTATTCAGTCAACAGGCGGATATCTTAACATTAACACTTACAAAATCTTTGTTCCTATTTTCGGATTTATCGGTGTTTTTGTTTCGTTGGCTGCCATTCATTGTAAAGAACGTGTTATTGAAGCTTCAGGTGATAAGCGTAAAAAGGTTACATTCTTTAACGGTGCTAAAAATGTTCTTAAAAACAAATACTTATGGATAACAAACATTTCCATGATTTTAGGCCAATGGTCAGCACTGGTTGGTAATCTTCTTCAATTCTGGTTCATTTACTCTCTTAGAATGGAAGCACTTTACGGTGTTGCTGCAAATGTGGTTGTTGTGGGTATGACATTCGGTAATATTCTCTGCCCAATTCTTACAAAGAAATTCCAAAAGAGAAATATTATGATTGCTTTCAGAGGCATTTCTCTACTTACCATTATACTTATGTTATTTGCTGTAAGGATTGAGAACGTTTATGTGTTTATCGGTGCAATGTTCTTAAGAAACACATTCCAACCTGTTGTTGACGGTATCAATGTTGGTCTTGGTGCTGACATTCAGGACTATCACCAGTGGAAATACGGTGAACGTGCTGACTCCATGGCAGGTGTATTCGGTTGGTTCTTGAATCCGGTCAACGCAGTTCTTGGCTTTATTATTCCATGGCTTCTTGCAAGAGTTGGATTTACATCTGACTGGGATGTACTTTTCGACCAGACAATTCTCAATAGTGTATTCAATATCTACACATGGGCAACAATTTTAAGTACAATCCTTATGACAATTCCGTTCTTGTTCTATGACCTCACAAAAGAAAAACACGATATGTGTGTTGCAGAGTTACAGGAAAGACTTCGTGCAATTGAAGCAGAGGACAATGTAGAAAGTGAGGTAGTTTAATATGAAAAAGAATATTATTAAAATTGCAGCACTACTTCTTTGCATTTGTTTCTTGTTCACAGGTTGCGACTCTCTTGGTTCTTTTATGGGTACGGAAAGTGATACAATTGAGTATAAAGTTGAAAACGGCGAAGCAACGGTAATTAATGTGCCGAACAAGGCAACAATTACGGAAATTGTTATTCCCGATGAGTTCCAAGGTGTTCCGGTTACTGAAATTGCCGATTTTGCCGCTGTTAACCTTGAATATGTGACTAATATCACTATCGGTAAAAATGTTAAGGAAATCGGTGTTTGGGCATTCGAGAACAATCAGCAAGTTACCAAAATTACAGTTGATAAAGAAAATAAATACTTCTGTGATGTAGACGGTGTCCTTTTCACCAAAGATATGAAAAATCTTCTTTTCTACCCTCTTGCAAAAGACCTGGTAGAAACAAAAGACGATAACGGCAACGACGTTAAGGTTTCTGAATATACAATTCCTGACGGTGTTGAAACAATCCGCACCAAGGCTTTTTACAAATGTGGGGGAATTACAAAAGTAGTAATTCCGGATACTGTGAAAAATATTGAGGAAAAGGCTTTCTTCCGTTGCAGTGCTCTTAAAGAACTCACACTTTCACAGAAGGTTGAGTACATTGCAAAAGACTCTTTCGGTTTTTGTTCATCTATAAACGAAATCAATATTCCTGCTACAATTAAGCAAATTGACGAATATGCTTTCTACAATTGTACAAGTCTTTTGACAATAAATGTCGATGCAAAAGAAAGTGATATAACTCTTGGTGACAAGTGGTATCCAACACAAAATGGTCTTGCAATCAACGATTTAAAAATCAATTGGAAATAGTAAACAAAAGTATAAATAAAGGAGAATAGAATTTGGATTTTTCAATTTTTGACTCATTTGATATGAGTGTATTCACATTTTTCGGTGAACAAATTCAGAATGCTACAATGAACATTGTTGCAAACTTTATCACATTCTTCGGCGGTTCTGAATTTGTTACACCAATGGCAGTTTTAGGTGCAATTTTAATTTTATTCAAAAAGACACGTAAGTTCGGTATGGCAGTTCTCTTTGCTGTTCTTGTTGGAACACTTCTTACAAACCTTGTAATGAAACCTTTGTTTGCTCGTCCTCGTCCTTATGTTTACTATGCAGATAATCCGCTCTTTATGAGTTGGTATGAATTTGCAGGTGCACATATTGAAAGTGACAAGTCATTCCCATCAGGTCATACAACTGCAGCATTTGAATTGGGTATTGCGATGTTCTTAGTATTCAATAAAAAATACAGCTGGGTTTTCCCTGTTTTCTCTGCACTTATTGGTCTTTCAAGAATCTACCTTATGGTTCACTATGTAACAGACGTTATCGGTGGTGTTCTTGTTGGTACATTTGCAGGTATTATGGGTTACCTTATTATGACTGCAATTATGAAAAAGACAGAAAACACAAAATTTGCCGAATTTGATTTAATCGAGAAACTCAAAAAGAAAAAGGCGTAAATAAGACTAAATCACTTCACCCGTGTCAAAACTTGATACGGGTGATTTTTATGCACAAAAGAATTGCACTTGCATTTTTCTCTCTTATTGCTGTATTCGGTCTTTTAGTATCAAATATCGGAATTATTATGTTGAACACAGGCATTTCACCGTCTTCACAAAGTGGTAGCACTAAAAGTGCTGTCCTTGCCACTTCAAGAGGTATGATTTACGACACAAACATGAAAAAGATTGTCAATTCTGATTCAAATAGTGTAACTGTATGTCTGCCAACACAAAGCGCTTTAAATACCGTCAAAAACAGTTTAAACGATAATCAGTTAAAAGAACTTTATGATAATACAAAAAACGGTAAAATAAGCATTTTCGAGATTCCTGATGCATTTCAAAACTCCTTTGCCAAATCTGTTACAAAAGTTGAACGATATTCCAATAATCAAGCCTGTGTGCACCTTATAGGTCACCTTGATGAAAATGGTCAGGGAGTTATGGGACTTGAAAAAGCATATGACAGTTATTTTTCACGATTTAGTGGTGAACTAAAAGCAGTTTGGAGTGCTGATGCTGTGGGCAATATTCTTTTAGGTGAAGGAATAAACTTTGAAAGTAACAATTATCTGTCCCCTGCAGGAATTCAGCTTACCATAGACCTTGATTTTCAAAAAATTGCCGAAAATGCTCTCATTAACAACGAAATAGATAAAGGTGCAGTTATTATTCTCAACTCGTATACAAACGAAATTCTTGCAATGGTATCTGTCCCTGAGTTTAATCCAAATGATATTTCCGCTGATATAGAAAATGAAAATTCACCGTTTATTAATCGTGCAATAACACCATACAGCGTAGGTTCTGTTTTTAAACCTGTTGTGTCTGCCTGTGCATTGGAAAACAATATTCAAATGACTTATGAGTGTAACGGAAGCATAACAGTAAACGGCACAACCTTTAAATGCAGTAACAATAATGCACACGGTGTTGTTGATATGAATTCGGCAATGGAACAATCCTGCAACTGTTATTTTATCGCATTGGGACAAAAACTGAATATTGAAAAGTTTGTAAATCTTTGTGGTGATTTTGGATTTGGAAAAGCGCTGGAATTGGCTGATAATTTCACCACAAAATCAGGAAATCTGCCGCCTGCTGACTCAATAAATTCACCTCAATCATTGGGAAACCTTTCCTTTGGTCAGGGTGAATTACTTGCAAGTCCTCTTCAACTTGCAGTCGCATATTCCTGCTTTGCCAATGGCGGTTATTATAGACCACCAACACTTATGAAAGCAATCATTGATGAAAACGGAAAGGCAATTCAAAAGGTACAGTTGCCTGAAAGTTATCAAATCTTGAATAAGAGCACGGTAAATGAAATTGATAAAATTCTTATGAATGTTGTGTTCAACGGTAACGGTAAAAAGGCTTATTCGGACCAGACACTTAATCACGGTAAAACCGCCACAGCACAAAGTGGCTGGTATAGAAATGGAAGAGAGATAAATCACACCTGGTTTTGTGGTTATTTCAGCACAGATGATACCACCTATACAGTTGTTGTTTTCAAGGACGACGGCAAATCAGGCTCCACAGATTGCGCCCCTGTTTTTAAAGATATATCTGAAGGAATTTCAAGCATAAAATAAAGGAAAAATGAATAAAAATAATTAAATTGCTATTGACAATACGACCAAAAGAATATATAATATTCGAGCAACCGTGTTAAGGGCCAATAGCTCAGTTGGTTAGAGCATCCGGCTCATAACCGGACGGTCCGGGGTTCGAGTCCCTGTTGGCCCACCATTTTTCGGTTGCTCAAATTTAGGGGTATAGCTCAGTTGGTAGAGCA
>JAZSKT010000266.1:0-2865 GCA_045534995.1 Candidatus Fimenecus sp. | reverse complement strand
ATATTATTCTATTACATTAAACATTATTATAAAATCATATATTTAAAATCAGAAAAAATAAAAGGTAACCATACGGTTACCCTTGTTTTTACCAATCTATAAAAGATGAGAGATTTATTCCTCTTGGTTTCTTTATTTTGGACTCATCAGCAGTATTTTTCATTGATTTTATTTCAGTAATAGCAGATTGACGTTTGCTAATCATTTCAATTCTGGCAAGGGTTCCATTTGAATTATAGTAATATTTAACAGTATCGCTGTTCACCGTAAATACATCACAAGTATATTTCTTTCCTTTTACTGTAACTGTTCCCGATTCTGAAAAAACATATTTTTCCATTTCTTTTTCGTCAAATGTTCCGGATGCCAAGTCTTCAATGCTCATATCATCAACTATCATATATGATTTAAGTGATGGAATTTCACAATATGTCACACCATCTTTTATAATCATATTTGCTCTGATAACTTTACCCGCTTCAAAAGGTACTGCTGTTTCAACATATGCACCGTTTCCACTTCTGATGTAGGTAAATGGGTACTCCATTGATTCTGAACCAATTTCTTTAACTGTTGCCTGAATTGTAAATTTGTTTGTTCCTATAGTCTTTTTATAAGCATTAAGTCGCTTCGTTGCATCAGTTTTACCTGTATCTGCCGGAACAGTAACAATTTCATCTTTTACTAAATCATCAGACATATTCAAGCCGTCATTCTTGTCTGCATCATCAAAGACCTTATCAGGGTCTGTATTTATTTCAGACAAAACACCTTCTATGTCTTCCTTATCGTTGTTTGTATCTTTATTCGTATCTTTATTGGTATCTTTGTTTGTTTCTTTATTTGCATCTGTTTGCTCTATCACATTCTGTTTGTCAACATAAGAAACATTTCCTTCTTCATCAGTGATGAAATAATTCCCGTCATTATCTTGTTCTACCTTTTGTGTTATTCCTTCTTCATCAACATAATAAAATCCACCATTTGAATCCTCTATATCCTTTTTACAGGATGCAAATGTGAACACAACAATTATTAAAGCAAGTAAAACTGCTAAAACCTTTTTATTCATAATAAACCTCCGTAGGTAATGCATTTCAATTCTTTTTAATTATACATTATTTTTTTTAGATAAACAAGGGTGTTTTAAAAAATTCAAAATTTGGCAATATTTATATTTTTTATTAAAAATTTATGTAGCTAATTATTATATTAGACAAATATTATTTTTCTTGTAAAATCGTGTTGACGGAAATGAAGTTTTGTGATAAAATTTCAAAAGTAAAATTAAGGAGTGAGAACATTGTCAAAGCAGTACAAAATGTTAATTTGTAAAACATTTAAAACTGACGGCATTGTTATTTCTTCTTCACCTATTCACCAAAGCACTCCTGTTTCTGACGGATGTGCTTCTTGTTTATTTTTTAATTTTTAAACGACGGTTTTCCCGTCGTTATTTTTTTGTAAATTTTTGTGGTTTTATTATTGAACTGCTTAAAATAATATAGTATAATAATGAATTGACAATAAATGAAAGGCTGGTGTGAATTTTGAAAGCGTATTTAATGCTTGAAAACGGCGCTGTTTTTGAAGGACAGGCTGCCGGAAAATTCAAAGAAACTGTATGTGAAGCAATCTTCAACACATCAATGACCGGATATGTTGAAATGCTCTCTGACCCATCAAATGCAGGTCTCGGTGTTGTTATGACATATCCTCTTATCGGCAACTATGGTGTTTGTCTTAGTGATATGGAAAGTGATAAACTCTACCCTGCTGCAATTTTAGTTCACGAACTTTGTGACATGCCATCTAATTTTAGAAATGAAATGACTCTTAATGATTTCCTTAAAAAATATGATATTCCTTGTGTTACAGGACTTGATAATCGTGCAATTGTTATGAACATCCGTGAAAACGGTGCTATGAAAGCAATTATTACTGACGATATTTCAGACAAGGATGCACTTCTTAATAAAATCAAGGCTTTTGAAATCAAGAATGACTACAAAGGCATTGACGAAAAGATTTCTGAAGAAGGTGTAAAGGTTGCACTCATTGACCTCGGTGCAAGAAAGAGTTTTGCAAGTGCTTTCTCTGAGCGTGGTTTTGCTGTTACTAAATTCGGGGCACTTAATGCAGATGAAATTCTTGCAGGTGGATATGAAGGTGTTGTAATCAGTAATGGTGTTGAAGACCACGATACATTTGCTTACACAATCGAAGAAATCAAGAAACTTATGGATAAAAATATGCCAATTTTTGCAATCGGTCTCGGTCACCAGCTCGTTGCCCTTTCAAATGGTGGTAAGGTAGAAAAAATGCTTCACGGTCATAGAGGTTGCAACTATCCTGTAAGATTCAACGAAAAAGACAAGACATATATTACAGCCCACAATCACGGTTATGCAGTGACAGAAGTTCCTGCTAACGCAGATGTGCTTTGCATAAACGTTAATGACAAGACAATCGAGGGACTTGAATATCAGGACAAGCCTGTTATTACTGTTCAATTTATTCCTGACACAATTAAAGGTCCTAACACTGCTTTCTTGTTTGATGAATTTAAGAATTTGATTAAGGAGGGCAAATAAGATGTTAGATAAAAGCATTAAAAAGGTAATGGTTATCGGCTCAGGTCCAATCATTATCGGACAGGCTGCTGAATTTGACTATGCCGGTACTCAAGCTTGTCGCTCTCTTAAAGAAGAAGGCGTTGAAGTTGTTCTTGTAAACTCTAACCCTGCTACAATTATGACTGACGGCGATATTGCTGATAAGGTTTATATTGAACCTCTTACAATCCCTACACTTACAAAGATTATTGAAAAAGAAAAACCAGACTCACTTCTCCCCTCACTTGGT
>JAZSKT010000096.1:0-2551 GCA_045534995.1 Candidatus Fimenecus sp. | reverse complement strand
GAGGAAGACCCTGTGTAATATCCTGGCTTGAAGCAACACCACCGGTATGGAAAGTTCTCATAGTAAGCTGTGTACCAGGTTCACCAATTGACTGAGCAGCGATAATACCAACTGCTTCACCAACTGTAACAGGTTCACCTGATGCAAGGTTAGCACCATAACACTTGATACATACACCGTGTTCTGAATCACAAGTAAGAAGTGAACGAATCTTAATTCTACGGTCATCAGGATTTTCTCTTGAGTTAACCATATCAGCAACAACTTTAGCTTTTTCTTCTGTAAGCATTTCATCTTTAGATGCAACGAGATTACCGTCAGCATCACAGAAGTCTTCAAGAAGGAATCTGCCTGTAAGTCTTTCGCTGAGCTGTTCAATCATTTCCTTACCGTCAGTAATGTCGTAAACCTCAATACCATCGTGACAATGACAATCTTCTTCACGGATAATAACATCCTGTGAAACGTCAACAAGACGACGAGTAAGATAACCAGAGTCAGCAGTACGAAGAGCTGTATCGGCAAGACCTTTACGAGCACCACGAGAAGAAATGAAGTATTCGAGAACGTTAAGGCCTTCACGGTAGTTAGCACGAATAGGAACTTCGATTGTTTTACCTGCAGTATTGGCAATAAGACCACGCATACCAGCAAGCTGACGAAGCTGAGCCTTAGAACCACGGGCACCAGAGTCAACCATCATATAGATTGGGTTAGTTTCGCCAAGACCTTCAAGGATACCTGAAGAAACTGCATTTGTTGTTTCTTCCCAAACTCTGATAACTGCTCTTGAACGTTCTTCTGGGCTCAAAAGACCCATATTGAAGTAATCGTTGATACCATCAACCTGTTCTTCAGCAGATGCAAGCAAGTCTTTCTTTGATTCAGGAATTTTTGCGTCACAAACAGCAACTGTAATACCACTCTTTGTTGAGTACTTAAGCCCCTGAGCTTTAATCTTATCAAGCATTTCAGCAGCAACTGTTACGCCGTGAACCTTGATACATTTGTCGATAATTTTTCCAAGTCCACCCTTTTTAACAAGGAAATCAACTTCAAGTTTGAATGCATTTGCAGGGTCAGTTCTGTCAACAAAACCTAAATCCTGTGGAATTGGATTATTGAAAATCACACGACCAAGAGTTGTTTCAACGAGTGTTGTTACCATCTCGCCCTGAACTTCCTTAGTCATACGAATCTTAATCTGTGCATGAAGAGTGATGTCACCTTCATCATAAGCCATAATAGCTTCGTTTACATCACGGAATACTTTGCCTTCACCAGGTTCGCCATCTTTCACCATTGTAAGATAGTAAGAACCAAGAATCATATCCTGTGTAGGAACAGCAACAGGTTTACCGTCTGATGGTTTAAGGAGGTTGTTAGCAGCAAGCATAAGAAGTCTTGCTTCAGCCTGTGCTTCTGCAGAAAGTGGTACGTGAACAGCCATCTGGTCACCATCGAAGTCGGCATTGAAAGCAGTACATACAAGAGGATGAAGCTTAATAGCTCTACCTTCAACAAGGACAGGCTCAAATGCCTGAATACCAAGTCTATGAAGTGTAGGAGCACGGTTAAGCATTACAGGATGGTCCTTGATAACCTCTTCAAGTGCGTCCCAAACTTCAGTAGTAGCACGTTCAACCATCTTCTTTGCAGACTTGATATTATTTGTAACGCCTTTTTCGTTAAGACGCTTCATAACGAATGGCTTAAAGAGTTCGAGTGCCATTTCCTTAGGCAAACCGCACTGGTAAAGCTTAAGTTCAGGACCAACAACGATAACTGAACGACCTGAATAGTCAACACGCTTACCAAGAAGGTTCTGACGGAAACGTCCCTGCTTACCCTTAAGCATATCTGAAAGAGATTTAAGCGCTCTGTTGTTAGGGCCTGTAACAGGTCTGCCACGACGACCGTTGTCGATAAGTGCGTCAACAGCTTCCTGAAGCATTCTCTTTTCGTTACGAACGATAATATCAGGAGCATTAAGCTCTAAAAGTCTTTGAAGACGATTATTTCTGTTAATAACACGTCTGTAAAGGTCATTTAAGTCTGATGTTGCGAAACGACCACCGTCAAGCTGAACCATAGGACGAATATCAGGTGGAATAACAGGAACAACATCAAGAATCATCCATTCAGGACGGTTTCCTGACTGCTTGAATGCTTCAGCAACTTCAAGACGCTTTAAAATTCTTGTTCTCTTCTGACCTGATGCATCACGAAGCTCCTCACGAAGCTCTTTGCAAAGCTCATCAACATCAACTTCTTCTAAAAGTGTCTTGATAGCCTCTGCACCCATGCCTGCTTTGAACTCATCATCATATTTTTCTACATAATCAGCATATTCTTTTTCTTTAAGAATCTGATTCTTTGTAAGTTCTGTATCACCCGGGTCTGTAACAATGTACTTTGCAAAATAAAGCACTTTTTCAAGGTCACGAGGTGAAAGATCAAGGATAAGTCCCATTCTTGATGGTATACCCTTGAAGTACCAGATATGTGAAACAGGAGCAACGAGTTCAATATGACCCATTCTCTCACGACG
>JAZSKT010000056.1:0-2667 GCA_045534995.1 Candidatus Fimenecus sp. | reverse complement strand
AGAAACCATCAAAAGCATAAGCCAAGGAATACGCTTTTTGAAATTTTCAAAAACGCTCATCTTAAGATATGGTTTATCAGTAGGCGTAATAGCAGCCATCAATTCCATATCTTCTGTAATTTCTTCTTGCATAACGTCAATAGCATCGTCGACAGTAATAATACCAACAAGTCGGTTTTCTCTATCAACAACAGGAAGTGCCAAAAGGTCATACTTATCGAACAGGTCTGCAACAACTTCTTTATCTTCCCAGGTATTAACTGAAATAACATTGTCTTCCATTATTTCACGAATTGTTGCATTTTCATCAGCAAGAAGTAAATCTTTTGCAGTAACAACACCCTTAAGCTTTCGTTTACTGTCCGTAACATAACAAGTATAAATAGTTTCCTTGTCAACACCTGTTCGACGAATTCTCATAAAAGCATCGGCAACAGTCATTGAACGTTTCAGGTCAACATACTCAATTGTCATAATGCTTCCTGCAGAATCTTCAGGATATTTCAAAATTTCATTGATGCTTTTTCTTGTATCAGGGTCAGTATGCTGTAAAATGCGCTTTACAAGGCTTGAAGGCATCTCTTCAATAAGGTCAACAGCGTCGTCAACATATAATTCATCAAGAACTTCACGAAGCTCCGAGTCACTGAATGCACGAATCAGATGTTCTTGATATTCAGGCTCCATATTAACAAAAACTTCTGCAGCAAGTTCTTTATTCAGCAAACGGTAAATAAGTGTAAGGTCACGCTCTTCAAGTTCCATGAAAAGCTCGGCTATATCCTGCTCATTCATTTCGTCGAGAAGTTCTTTTAACTCTTTCCACTTTTTATTGTGTAAGAGTTCGGTTAAAATCTCATAGGTTTCCATTCATTTCACTCCTTAATCAGTTTAAGTTTGTGAAACGCAGCGAGTATTTTCAGAAAATGCAGACACAGTCCGCATTAATACTCGGAGGTTTCGCTGTTGTACTTCGGTACGTGTCCACAATTTTCACTCCTTTAATAAAAAAACTCATTTTCGCAAGAACGCAAAAATGAGGTCAATAATACCACACAATCCGTTCAAGCTTTAGCTTCGCAGGGCGATGAAATTACATTAAATCATACCTTGTTTTTTCGATATGACCTGCTGACCAACTTGCAATGTCTCCATCGCTTCGCGGCAGTAATCCGTATCCCTGTGGTAGCCTTACCTACCGAATAGGTTTTACCTATTTATTATTACTCTTAAAGTATGATTTGTCAATAGAAAAATTGAGAAAAAGTTTCATTTTCTTGAAATTCACCATCCAGCAATTTGCACAGTTAACAGAAACGTTTTTTGGTGAATATTAACGAAAATCGTTTTTTGCGTTCATTTTTTGTTAAAATTTCTTTTTTTCATTGAATATACAATTAAAATATGTTAAAATTTATCTATTGCAAAAATATAAACAAGGAGTGCAAAAAATGAATTTAGCTCAAACAGTTAAAAACGGTGTTGACATGGTCAGAACCCATTGGAAAACACCACCTAAAGGCAGATATATGTCTTTCCGTGAAATCGCTGCTTATTCAGGCGGTGGTATCGGTGCTTACATGGTTATCACATTAGGTAACGCATGTCTTTTATCTATGGGTAATACACTCATCTCCTCAACACTTGGTGTTGGACCAACAGATATGTATTTACTCTATGTTATCGCAATTCTCATCAACATTCCTTTCACAGGACTTCGTGCAACAATTATCGATAACACAAGAAACAAGGCAGGTAAATATCGTCCATACATAGTAAGAATGGCTATTCCTTCTGCTATTCTTTGTAATTTGATTGTATGGTTCCCTTATGATAAGTTAAGTCTTATCGTTGGTGAAGGTATGATATTCGGCAGAGAAAAAGATTATGTTGCTAAATGTGCAATTATTCTTATTCTGAACATTGCATTGAACTTTATCTATTATTTCTTCTATGACGGATATGAAAATCTTATTCACGTTCTCTCACCTAATACACAGGAAAGAGCTGACGTTGCATCAATCAAGAGTGTTGTTTATTCATTCGCTCCTACTATTGTAAACCTTTTCACACCAATCATTGCAAGAAACATTTTCGGCACTAATACAACAGATATCCGTGTTTACAGATTCCTCTATCCTATTCTTGCTGTTTTAGGTATTCTTCTTTGTATCGTAGTTTATAAATACACAGAAGAAAAGATTGTTCAGGCAAGAACTCACGTTGTTCAGATTAAGTTTACTGACGCCCTTCGTGCAGTTGCAAAGAACAAGTATTTCTGGATTATTTCACTTGCAGGTTGGATTGGATTCCTTGAATCTGCTTACTCAAACATTCTTAACTGGCTTTATAACTATGGTGGTGCTTGTAACGGTAACGTTTACGGTCTTGTTGTTACACTTTACGGCAACGCATCTCTCTGGGGTATGATTGCTGCACCATTCTGCATCAGAAAATGGGGTAAAAAAGCAGTTCTTGTTGTCACAAATCTTATGAATGTTGCTTTCATTCTTATGATGCTTCCGTTTACACAGGAAATCAACAACCTTACAATCTGGCTTGTTCTAGGATGCTTGTATCTCAATGCTTTGATGGGTTCATTTGCACATATTCTTAACCCAACAATTCAGGCTGACATCCGTGACTATCAGCAGTATCAGACTGGCG